>JAFYPT010000195.1 GCA_017547425.1 Ruminiclostridium sp. | reverse complement strand
GCCTCCGCCCGTATCGCCGGTTGGTGCGCCAACCGCATCGAGGAGGTCCTCACCGGCAAGCGCATCATGCGTCCTGCATACCGTGCTGTGGTGAAGAAGGCCCACTACGAGCCTATCGCCCAGCGTTCGGCCAACATTTTCCACATGGGATAAATCGAGAAACCTCAAAAGGTGCGGACGAGAGTCCGCACCTTTTTTGCGTGCGTGGGGCGAAACATGTGACCAGCCGACCAGTCCAAACGTGTTATGAGTGAAAGGGGGGATGACCATGACACATCCGCCAAGTCAAACCATAGAGGAAGCCCTGGAGCGGTATGGCAATGTACTCTACCGCCTGGCCTTGGTGATGCTGCAAAGGCCCATGGATGCGGAAGACGTGGTCCAGGAAACCTTTATCCGGTATCTGGCTAAGCTGGGGACCTTTCGGGAGGGAGAACACGAAAAGGCATGGCTCCTGACGGTCTGCACAAACCTGTGCCGGGATGCCCTTCGGGCCAGACACCGCTATCCACAGGTTGGGTTGGAGCAGGTTTCTGAGGTGGGGGATGTGCCCCAAGACCGGGCGGTCTGGGCGGCCCTCATGGCCCTTCCGGAGAAGTACCGGGAGGTTTTGGTCCTACACGCCGTGGAGGGATACCGGACGGAGGAGATCGCCAAGATCATCGGAAAGACCCCGGCGGCCGTGAAGATGCGGCTGAGCCGGGGAAGGAAACAATTGGAAGAATCCTTAGGAAAGGAGTGATATTTTGTGAACAATGAGCGTTTCGAGCGGGAAATCGAATCCATTGCAATGCCGGAAGACATGAAGGCACGCATCCTGGCAAACTGTCATCATAACCAGCGGGAACCAGTCCCTGAAAAGAAGAGAAAGGCACCCTGGAAGGTGGTCCTTGTGGCCGCTGTTCTGGTGGTCTGTGCCGTGCCCGTCCTGGCTGGTCAGGGAAACAGTCTCCAGAATCCCACCATCCTGCCGGATGGCCAGGCGGTGCAGGATGCATGCTCCCAGCTGGACAGCTACAGTTTGGTTAGTCCCAATTCCGGAACCCCGCACAGCCTGGAGAAGATGACAGAATCCCGCCGCATGAAGTGGGACGGTTGGGCATCTGAGGACACCATGGGAGGCACCGTGGTCATGTCCATGACCGACTGGACTGGTATGAAAGTCCTGGAGGCAGACGGCCCCGTGAAGGCCCGGGAGGTCTATGAGAAGAGGGGCGGAGTCAAGACGGAATACGCCGCCGAGAACCCAGTGGACCTTCAGGGGTTGGAGTCCGGTGCTGTGGCCTGGGACCTGACTTGGATGAACGAGAACTACGCCTGTGTGTCTGGAGCGGACTTCTTCTACCGGATCGAAGATCGGTGGGGGAACCTGCTGGGCGAGCACTGTACCGCCCTGTACGCCACCCAGGACGAACAGGCCTGGTTCTCCCTGGAGTGGACCTACGACAGCACCTATGCTTACGATGGCACCAACACCTTTGTGGCCGAGAGCGACTACGACCTGGTCTACGAGTACACCACGGTCCAGGGCCACACCTTCCTCCTGCAGTTCTATGGGGACTGCGTCTGGGCGGAGTGCATCACCACCCATGCCTGGGTGTCCCTCTACGGCGGGTATCTGGAGCCGGACCAGGTGGAGGAGCTGCTGGACAACCTGTCCCTGACCGGTGGGGGGTGAGACCCCTCATCCGTCTCGCCTGCGGCGAGCCACCTTCTCTCCAGGGAGAAGGCTATGGCAAAAGGCTTCCCCTGGGGGGAAGCTGTCACCGAAGGTGACGGATGAGGGGAATTGAAAAAATTCAAAAAATATGTCACAAAATGGCCCTCTGGAACGTTATATATACAGAGGGTTCTTTTGCGTCTCCAAAAACATAATAAATTCTTAAGAATTATTTCGTAATATCTTTATAGAACATAGAAAAAATGTGCGTTATAATAGGTCCATACAATGGAGAGAGTCTATGTACCGATGATGTGCCGAACGATGGGAAAGGGGGCCTTTCTGTGCATGAACTTCAAATCGTTGTGACCGGGCTTTTCCTGGTGCCCCTGTTTGCCCTGCTTCTCGCCTGGAAAAAGCCCCTGGTTGAGGCTCGCAGGAGGATTCTCTTTCTGGAAGCTGTGGGCCTGGTCCTCTACATCCTGCTCTACGCCCAGGTGGATATGTTCGGCTGGCAGGTCCGATACTGGGGGAGTGTGAGCCTGCTGGAACTGCTGTCCTACTGGCTCTTTGACCAGGGACAGGCCCTTCGGTGGGTGATCCCCGCCCTGGTGGAGACGGGATTGGTCCTCCTTTTGGAGCAATGGCTTCACGCCCGACGAAAGCGGGCCCGGATGGCCCGGTTTCATGCCATTGTGGGAGGGGACCAGCCGGAGGGAGAGACTCAATGAGGCAGACCATCCGACAGACCCTTGGGGGGCTTGCCCTTATGGGAGCGGCTTCGGTGGCCATTCTCTTTGCCGCCTGGCTCACCCTGCCTGTGCCGGTGGTGAAGGACAGTCCCCAGACCGAGCTTCTCTCCATTCATGTGTATCGGGCGGGGAACTATCAGTCCTGGTATCCCCGTGACATGGTCCAGCGGCAGACGGCCCGGGCCATTGTGGACCACATGGCCGGCTGCCGGGAGGGCCATACCCTCCGCAGAGCCCGAATGGTTTTGGAAGAGGCCCCGCTGATCCAGCTGTCCTTCCGCACCGAGGACACCTACCGGGTGGTCTATCTGGGCAGCAGCCGGGACCCGGACAAGACCGTGGGCTGGACCGCCCATCAGGACCGGGAAGGCCTGGCGGCCCGGGTCCAGGACCCGGGTGGGCTGGAAGCCTACATCCTGGAGCAGATCGGGAGAGAACTCTTCCCCGATGTTTAAAAAGAAAGGGGGATCCTATTGAGAAATATTAGATTTGTATTTCTGGCGGGCCTGTTGGCTTTGAGCTTGACTGCCTGCGCCCAGCCCGAACCGGCAGCCGGGGGAGAGGTCCCTTTTGATGCCCTCTACAACCCGGAGAGCGGGGCGGTCATTGCCTTGGGGATGACCCAGGCCCAGGCAGAGGAACGGTTGGGTGAGGGGACCTATCAAAAGCCCATTACCTACCTGCCGGGCCAGATGGAATTCACCCCCACCAAGGGCATGACCGGCTTCGGTCAGACCGGGGCCGGGGAACTGACCTTCGTGGTCACTGATCAGGGAACGGCCACCTATGTCTACGGCCAGGGGGAGGGCCGTCTGGTCCTCACCTACCGGGAGGGGACGGTGTCGGATATTTGCCCCCATAGTCTTTACGGTACCCGGGTGACCCAGCCCTTCCGGTGGCAGACCGCCGGGGAGATCACCTACGGCAGTACCCTGGCGGACTTGGAAGCCTGTTGGCCCCAGGGGACCCTCTGGGAGAGTGAACTCACCATGGACGGCAAGCCCCTCTCCCTGTATATTGCCCTGGAGGAAGAGGATGCTCTGTACTACAGCCTCACGGAGGAGGATGGGGTGGTGAGCGTGAGCCTTTCGGACAATGGAAAAGACTTTGCCAAATATATGGAACAAGACTCCCTCTGACGAGGGGGTCTTCTTTTTTGCCCGAAAGATGCTGAGATGATCCGCGTTGAGTGGGCCGATGTGGGCATCGGCCCCTACAAAGGTGGCGTACCCCCAACCTTTGTCGTAGGGGCGCATCACGATGCGCCCGCCAGGTGGTTCGAAGCTGCAACGTCCGGGCGATTCGTGAATCGCCCCTACGAACATGGTTCGGAAGGAGAAATTCTGGGAACGGCCTGTCGGGGACAGGCAAACCTTGCCCCCTTCCCTCATACACTCTTCCAGACACAGGAGGGATGCGCATGGAGGAGAAGAGACGGAAGGAAGGGGTCCGGGAGAAGGCCGCCCGGGCCTTTGATCTGCCCGGGGAGAGCGCCGGTCTGCCCCGGCTGGAGCTCACGGGAGACCGGGAGGTCTTTCTGGAACACTACCGGGATATCCTGTCCTACAGCCGGGAGGAGCTGACCGTAGACGGAGGCAAGTGGATGGTACGCATCACCGGCCGGGACCTGGAGATCAAGGCCATGCGCCTGGGTCAGCTGCGGATCCTGGGCTGGGTCACCGGTCTGGAGATCATTTAGGGGGGAGAGGATGAGGCAGTTTCTCGGTTGGCTTACGGGCACATTGTCCGCAAAAATTACCGGGGCAGAACCGGAAAAGTTTTTGAACATCTGCGCCCGGTCTGACTTTCGGCTGGACCGGATGACCTGGGTGGATCCCTTCGCCCTTTCCGTCCGGATCCCGGCCCGTCGGCAGAGGGAACTCCACGCCCTGGCCGCCCGGGCCCAGTGCCGGGTGGAGGAGGAGGTCTTCCGGGGGATGCCCTTCTTTCTCCTGCGGTTCCGGCGGCGGTATGCCCTCCTGGCCGGGGCGGCCCTCACCCTGGCGTTCTGCCTGGTGGGGTCCCACTGCATCCTCACGGTGGAGGTCACCGGCAACGAGACGGTCACCGACCGGGAGATCATCAGCCAGCTTCGTCTCTGCGGGGTCTCCCAGGGGACCTGGGGGCCGGGGGTGAACATCCGGGAGGTGGAGAACCGGATGATGCTGGCTATGAACGACCTGACGTTTTTCTCTCTGAACATCTTCGGCACCCGGGCAGAGGTCATCGTCCGGGAACGGGAACCCGGTCCGACCCTCCGGGACGAAAAGACCCCGGCGGATGTGATCTCAGCCGCCACGGGGATCGTCACCCACATGGAAGCCTGGAACGGGGATGCCATGTTCCAGGAGGGGGACACGGTGATGGAGGGGGATGTGCTCATCTCGGGAGAGATGGTCATGGACCTCCACCCCATGGTGTGGGAGGGGAACGCCGGGACCCGTCTGGTCCACGCCGAGGGGAGAGTCCTGGCCCGGACCTGGCGGACTCTTCGGGCGCAGATCCACCTAAATGCCCCGGTGAAGGAATACACCGGGGAGGTGTCCCATCGGTACGCCCTTTCGGTGTGGGGAAGACGCATGAATTTTTATCAAAACAGTGGAATTCCTTATGATAGATGTGATATAATAACCCGATTAGAGTCCTGGACCCCGCTGAAGGACAGAATGTTGCCCATCCTCTGGGAGAAGACCACCTATCAGGCCTATACCCTTACCACCGCTCCCATAGACCCGGCCCGTGCCGAGGTCGTGCTGAAGGAAGCATTGATGGAGCGTTTGGAGGGGATCATGGAAGAGGGAAAGGTCCTCAGCGCCGACTATGAAACCCGGCAGGAGGGGGAGGTCCTCACCGTCACCCTTCTGGCCCAGTGCACCGAGGAGATTGGCCGAACGGTGAAGCGGGACACCGACCAGAAGGTGGACCCGCCCAAGAGCCCCCTTGCCCAGGGAGTCCAGGAAGAAGAGAAGTACACGAAGGAGCAAAGCCCATGATCGAACAGACAGTCAGCATTGAACGGATGGAGGAAGCCATCGATATTTTTGGTTCTTTTGATGAGAATATCCGGCTTCTGGAAAAGGAACTGGGGGTCCGCGTGGTGGGCCGGGATGACCAGCTGAAAATCAGCGGCGATCCTGAGGCCGTCATGCACGGCAAAAAGGTCATCGAGAACCTCATCGGCCTGTCCGGCCGTGGTGAGGCCATCACCGAGCAGACCGTTCGCTACCTCATCCAACTGGTGAAGTCGGGCAACGAAGACAAGATCCAGACGCTGGCTGCCGATGTCATCTGCGTCACCGCCAAGGGAAAGCCCATCAAGGCCAAGACGGTGGGCCAGAAGAAGTACACCCAGGCCATCAAGGAGAACACCATCACCCTGGGCGTGGGCCCTGCCGGCACCGGCAAGACTTACCTGGCCGTGGCCGCCGCTGTGGCGGCCTTCCGGGCCAAGGAGGTCAACCGCATCATCCTCACCCGCCCTGCCGTGGAAGCGGGCGAGCACCTGGGCTTCCTGCCCGGCGACCTCCAGAGCAAGGTAGACCCCTACCTGCGCCCCCTGTACGATGCCCTCTTTGAGATGCTGGGCGCCGAGAGCTATGCCAAGTACCTGGAGCGGGGCAACATCGAGGTGGCTCCTCTGGCCTACATGCGTGGCCGTACCCTGGACGATTCCTTCATCATTCTGGACGAGGCCCAGAACACCTCCCGGGAGCAGATGAAGATGTTCCTGACCCGTCTGGGCTTCGGCTCCAAGATCGTCATCACCGGCGACATCACCCAGATCGACCTGCCCGGCGACAAGGTCTCCGGTCTGAAGGAGGCCATGCGTGTCCTGAAGGGTGTGGAGGGCATCCAGATCTGCCGTCTGAACGACAGCGACGTGGTCCGTCATGTCATCGTCCAGCGGATCATCAAGGCCTACGAGGAAGACGAGAAGAACCGGAGCAAGAACCAGCCTGAGAACAAGAAGAACCAGCATAAGAAAAATTGAGGGTAACTTACCCGTGTGAAATAGAAAGCGAGAACGCAATGAGACATGATATTTACATCGATTGGGAACTCAACGGCCCCAATCCCTACAAGCCTCTGCTGACCCGTGTCATCACCGCTGCCCTGGAGGCCGAGAAGGTGGACATTGGCTGCGCCGTGGACGTCCTCCTCACCGACGACGAGGGCATCCGTGAGATCAACCTGGAACACCGCAACATCGACAGCGCCACCGATGTGCTGTCCTTCCCCATGCTGGAGCTGACTCCCGGTGTGCCCCCCACCGGGGAGAACGAGGAGGAGCTGGACCTGGAGACCGGCCTGTGCCCCCTGGGCGACATGGTCATCTCCGTGGACCGGGCCAAGGAGCAGGCTGAGGAGTTCGGCCACAGCGTCCAGCGTGAGATGGCCTACCTGGCTGTCCACTCCGTCCTCCACCTGCTGGGCTACGACCATCTGGACGAAGGCCCTCAGAAGGCCCAGATGCGTGCCCGGGAGGAAGCCATCCTGGAGAGCCTGGGTGTCACCCGGGACAGCTGGAACGAGGACCTGGACAAGCCCCTGGAGCCTTCTTTTATCCGTGAGGAGGAAGAGGAGATCAAGCGCTGCGGCATCCTGACCATCTGCGGCCGTCCCAACGTGGGCAAGTCCACCCTGACCAACGCCCTGGTGGGGGAGAAAATCGCCATCGTCAGCAACAAGCCCCAGACCACCCGTAACCGCATCTGCGCCGTCCTCACCCGTGGGGACAGCCAGTTCGTCTTCATGGACACCCCCGGTCTGCACAAGGCGGCCAACCGCCTGGGCGACTACATGGTGGACGTGGTCAAGAAGAGCGTAGCCGACGTGGACGGCGTGATGCTCCTGGTGGAGCCCATCCCCAACGTGGGCGGCCCCGAGCGGGAGCTCATCGACCAGATCAAGCGCATGAAGGTGCCTTCCGTCCTGGTCATCAACAAGATCGACACCGTGGAAAAGCCCGAACTGTTGGCCGTTATCGACGCCTACAGCAAGGTGCATACCTTCGATGCCATCGTGCCCATCTCCGCCAAGCGGAAGGACGGCATTGAGGAACTGATGGAGCTGCTGTCCGGCTACCTGCCCGAAGGTCCCCAGCTCTTCCCCCGGGACGTGGTCACCGACCAGCCCGAAAAGCAGATCTGCGCCGAGATCGTCCGTGAAAAGATCCTCTACTCCCTGGAGAAGGAGATCCCCCACGGCACTGCTGTGGAGGTCACCAAGTTCTCCGAGCGTGATTCCGGCATCATCGACCTCCACGTGACCATCTACTGTGAGAAGACCTCCCACAAGGGTATCATCATCGGTAAGCAGGGCGCTATGCTGAAGAAGATCTCCACCATGGCCCGTGAGGACGTGGAGCGGTTCATGGGCACCAAGGTTTATCTGGAGACCTGGGTGAAGGTCAAGGAGAACTGGCGAGACAACCTGAACCTGATTCGTAACTTCGGCTACGACAACAGGGACTAATTCCCACCCATAAATACCCGACCGTTCCTCCACCCTAAGGGAAAAGGAGGGATGGCCATGACCGAACAACAACTGCGGGATCTGTTTTTCCGGACAGGCCTGCCCGAGGCCTATGCGCTGGCCGGGGCAGTTCGCCGCCGGGAGCAGGCCGAAGAGAGAAGGGAAGACCATGCGGCTCACCACCCAGGGGATCGTCCTCCGGGAAGTCAACTACAAAGAGGCGGATAAGATCCTCACGGTCCTCACCCGGGATTTTGGCAAGCAGACCGTGAAGGCCCCCGGCTGCCGGCGGAAAACCAGCCGTCTCACGGCGGGAAGCCAGCTGCTGGTCTACTCCGACCTGACCATCAACCAGCGGGGGGAGTACCTCACCCTGGCTGAGGCCGACCCCCAGCAGCAGTTCTGGGGGGTGAGGGAGGACCTGGAGAACCTGGCCCTGGCTTCTTACCTGGCGGAAGTCACCGACAGTTCCTGCCAGGAGGGAGAGGACAGCGGGGAGATCCTGTCTCTTCTGCTCAACTGCCTCTACGCTCTGGATACCCTGAAAAAGCCTAGAGAACTGGTCAAAGCCGCCTTTGAGCTGCGGCTTCTGGTCCTCACCGGCTACGAGCCTTTGCTGGACAGCTGTGCTGTCTGCGGCCGGCCCGAGCCCGAGGGGTCCAGATTGAACCTGTCCCAGGGTGTCCTCCACTGCGCCCGGTGTCGGGCCGGGGTAGGGGGCGGGGTCTCCATGCCCATGACGGCGGGAGCCCTGGCGGCGGCCCGGCACATTGTGTCGGGAAACCCCAAGAAACTCTTTTCCTTCTCTCTGGCCCCCGAGAGCATGGAGTCCCTGGGGACGGCCGCTGAGGCCTTTCTCATGACCCAGCACGAGCGGGGCTTCCGCACGTTAGACTACTACAAGCAACTGCAAAGGAGCATCCTATGATGGATCTTTTTGAAAAATCCATGCACACCCTGGAGCTGCCCAAGGTCCTGGACCTGCTGGCTGCCCAGGCCGTCACCGAGGAGGGGAAACGTCGGGCCCTGGAGCTGCGGCCCGAAACCGACCCCGACGAGGTGGTCAAGTGTTTGAAGGAGACTTCTGCCGCCGTGGACATGATGGTCCTCAAGGGCAGTCCCTCCTTTACGGGGATTCGGCCTGTGGTGGGGTCCCTCCACCGGGCCGATATGGGCGGCACCCTGAATACCCGGGAGCTCATGGACATTGCCCGGGTCCTGGGCGCAGCCCGTTCCGCCAAGGACTACGGCGACGGAGACAGCGACAAGAAGACGGTCATCGACTGGCTCTTCCGCTCCCTCCACCCCAACCGATTCCTGGAGGAGAAGATCACCTCCTCCATCGTGGGCGACGGGGAACTGGCTGACTCGGCAAGCCCCGAGCTGGCCTCCATCCGCCGTCACATGCGGGCCACTGAGAGCCGGGTCCGCGATATCCTCCAGAAGATCATCTCCTCCTCCCAGGCCAAGTTCCTTCAGGAGAGCATCATCACCCAGCGGTCCGGCCGTTACGTGGTGCCCGTGAAGTCCGAGCACAAGAACGAGATCCCCGGCCTGGTCCATGACCTGTCCGGCTCGGGCAACACCTTCTTCATTGAGCCCATGGGCGTGGTCAAGGCCAACAACGAACTCCGGGAGCTCCAGGCCAGAGAGGAGAAGGAGATCGACCGCATCCTGGCGGAGATGTCCGCCGAGGCGGCCTCCTTCAAGGACGACATCAACCAGAACTATGACCTGCTCATCGCCCTGGACGGCATCTTTGCCCGGGGCAGACTGGCCTCCAAGATGCGGGCCATGGAGCCTGCCATTTCCGACCGGGCCATCACCCTGAATAAGGCACGTCACCCTCTGCTGGACCCCAAGACCGCTGTGGCCAACGACCTGTCTCTGGGTGACACCTTCGACACCCTGGTCATCACCGGTCCCAACACCGGCGGCAAGACCGTTACCCTGAAAACCATCGGCCTTCTGACCCTCATGGCCCAGTGCGGTCTCCATATCCCCGCTGCCGACGGCTCCACCATTCGTGTGTTCAAGCGGGTCTTAGCCGACATCGGTGATGAGCAGTCCATTGCCCAGAACCTGTCCACCTTCTCCTCCCACATGTCCAACATCGTGGGTATGCTGGAAGAGACCGACCACGAGACCCTCATCCTTTTCGATGAGCTGGGCGGCGGCACCGACCCCATCGAGGGCGCAGCCCTGGCGGCCGCCATCTTCGAGAGTGCCCGGGAGCGTGGTGCTCTGGTGGCGGGCACCACCCACTACGCCGAGCTGAAGGTCTACGCCATGACCACCCAGGGTGTTGAAAACGCCTCCTGTGAGTTCGATGTGGAGACCCTGGCCCCCACCTACCGCCTCCTGGTGGGCATTCCCGGTAAGTCCAACGCCTTTGCCATCTCCAAGCGGCTGGGCCTGCCCGAGGATATTATCGAGAAGGCAAACGCCCGCATCAATGCGGAAAATATCCGCTTCGAGGACGTCCTGTCCAAGCTGGAACAGCAGCGTCAGGACATGGAACGGGAGAAGTCCGAGGCCGCCAAGCTCCGTCTGGAGATGGAGCAGGCCTCTGCCAAGGCCCAGGAGTACCGGGACGCCCTGAAGAAGGAACGGGAAAAGAGCGAAGCTGCCGCCAAGGCGGAAGCCCGGGCCATCATTGAGGACGCCCGCCGCACCGCCGACCAGGTCTTTGCCGAACTGAACGACATGCGGAAGAAGGCCAAGAAGGAGGCCGACTTCCAGGCGGTCAACGACCAGCGGGCCGGTCTTCGCCAGAAGCTCAACCAGGCTGAGGGCAAGCTGGGCGCCAAGGAAGAGGCGGCTCCCCCGCCCATGATCCGTCCCGCCAAGCAGGGAGACGTGGTCACCATCCTCAAGACCGGCACCCAGGCCAACGTCCTGTCCGTGAACAAGGACGGGGTCCTTCAGCTGCAGGCGGGCATCCTGCGGATCTCTGCCAAGCAGGAGGAGGTCCGTGTGGTCACCGGCGAGACCCAGGCCCAGAAAGAGGCCAAGAAGTACATCAAAAAGACCGAGCACAAGCTCCGCTCCCTGGGAGCCAAGGCTGAGGTGGACCTGCGTGGCATGATGACCGACGAGGCCGAGCTGGCTCTGAGCCAGTTCATCGACCGGGCCATCGTGGGCAACCTCACCCAGGTCACCGTCATCCACGGCAAGGGCACCGGTGCCGTCCGTGCCGCCTGCCACAGCTACTTAAAGCGGTGCAAGGGGGTCAAGAGCTTCCGCCTGGGCCGTTTTGGCGAGGGCGAGAACGGCGTTACCATCGTGGAGCTGAAATAAGAAAAAACAGCCCGGAAAATGAGCGAAAAATTGTGACAAATTCTGTCTTTTGGCTCAAAAAAGAGGATTGACGGAAACACGGTTTTTTGCTATTCTTAGGGTAGTATTCTAGGGAAAGAATCTCGGGAGGGAATATCTATGTATATCAAGCAGGCAACTGTCAACAACCAGGTCGGCCTTCACGCAAGACCTGCCACCTTCTTTATTCAGAAGGCAAACGAGTTCAAGAGCACCATTTGGGTGGAGAAGGATGAGCAGAGAGTCAACGCAAAGAGCCTGCTCGGCGTTCTCTCCCTGGGCATCATCAAGGGCAGCACCATCGATCTGATCGCTGACGGCGTGGACGAGAAGGATGCTGTTGATGCACTGGTTGAGCTGATCAGCTCCGATTTCGCCGACTGATTCTTACAAAGAAGTCGAAAAGCGCCGCAGCAGCGGCGCTTTTTTTATGAGACAAGTCAGAAACGCTGCGCTGGGCTCCGTTTTGTGTTCTGCGGCCCGCAACGCAGCAGGGTGATTCTTCTGGTGATCGTGAGAAAGGAGGCAGACCATGACCTTTGACGAACTGAAAGACAAGGCCCTCAGTCTGCCTCTGAAGCCGGGTGTCTATCTGATGATGGACCAGTCCGGCACGGTGATCTATGTGGGCAAGGCCAAGGCCCTGAAAAACCGGGTCAGCCAGTACTTCCACGATCAGGGGGCCCACACCCCCAAGACCCGGGCTATGGTGGCCCAGATCCGCACCTTCGACACCATCGTGGCCGGGTCGGAGTTCGAGGCCCTGGTCCTGGAGGCCGCCCTCATCAAGCGGCACAAGCCCCGATACAATATATTATTAAAGGATGACAAGGGCTATCCCTACATCCGCCTGTCCGTGAAGGACCCCTACCCCCAGTTCTCCATCGCAGGCCGCATGGCCGACGACGGGGCCCGGTACTTTGGTCCCTTCGGCGGTCGGGGAGACACCCAGGCCATCCTCGATGCCCTGCGAGGGGCCTTGAAGCTCCCGGCCTGCGGGAAGAAGTTCCCACGGGATATCGGCAAGGAACGGCCCTGTCTGAACCACCATATGGGTCTCTGCGACGGCTACTGCCGGAAGGAAATGAACCGGGACCAGCACCGCCAGGCCATGGACCAGGCGGTCCGCATCCTGGAGGGCAAGTTCAGCCAGGTGGAAAAGGACCTGTCCGAGGAGATGTTCCAGGCGGCAGAGAACCTGGAGTTCGAACGGGCCGCTGCCCTGCGGGACCGGCTCAAGGCCATCTCCCTCCTGGGCAAACGCCAGAAGGTGGTGGCAGGGTACCTGGCCGACACCGACGTGCTGGGGCTCTACACCGGGGATGTGCGGTCCGCCATGGCTGTCCTCCACTTCAAGGACGGAGAGCTCACCAGCCGGGATCTGGAGGTCTTCCCCACGGAAGGGGAGGAGCCCCAGGAGATTCTGGCCGCCTTCCTGGTCCAGTATTACGGAGAGCGTGGCCTTCTGCCCAAACAGATCCTTCTGCCGGAGAACCTGGAAGGGGAGGCTGACATCGGCCGGCTTCTCTCCCGCCAGGCCGGGCGGAAGGTGGAGTTAATGACTCCCCAGCGGGGAGCCAAGATGGACCTCATCCGCATGGCCAGGGAGAACGCCCAGGAGGAGGTCAAACGGATGACCACCAAGGCCGAGCGGACGGCCAAGATCCTGACCCTCCTGGCCGAAAAGCTGGAGCTGCCGGAGCCGCCCAGGCGGATCGAGGCTTTTGACATCTCCAACACGGGGGCCTCGGACATTGTGGCGGCCATGACCGTCTTCGAGGACGGCAAGCCCAAAAAGAACGCCTACCGTTATTTTAAAATGAAGGATCTGGACGGCCCTGACGACTACGCCTCCATGGAGCAGACCATCCGCCGCCGGTTCCAGAGGGACCAGGATGGGGACGAGAAGTTTGCCAAACGGCCCGACCTGCTCCTCATTGACGGCGGCGACACCCATGCGGCGGTGGCCCAGCGGGTGCTGGAAGAGTTCGGCCTCACCATCCCGGTCTACGGCATGGTGAAGGACGACCGCCACCGGACCCGTGCCCTCATCACCCCGGAGGGCCGGGAGATCGGCATCCAGGCCGTCCCCGCCCTCTTCGCCTTCATCGGCCAGATCCAGGAGGAGACCCACCGGTCCGCCGTGGGCTTCCACCACAAACAACACACCAAGACCGGCACCGGTTCGGTGCTGGAGAAGATCCCCGGCATCGGGGAGTCCCGACGAAAGGCTCTGCTGAAGTCCTTCGGCAGCGTGAAAGCCATTAAGGCGGCAGACCTGCAGGAACTGGAAAAGGTCCTGCCAAAGAACGCCGCCCAGTCGGTATATCACTATTTTAGAACCAAGGAGGAATGACCCATGCGCGTCATCACCGGTATTGCAAGAGGCCGTCGGCTGAAGGAGCCCGTCGGCATGGAGACCCGTCCCACCGCCGACCGGGTGAAGGAGGGCATCTTTTCCAGCATTCAGTTTGAGGTAGAGGGCCGGAAGGTCCTGGACCTCTTCGGCGGCACCGGCCAGATGGGCATTGAAGCTCTCTCCCGGGGCGCAGCCCACTGCACCTTTGTGGAGCTCCAGAAGCAGGCTGTAGGTATCATTCGGGAGAATGTGAACTCCACCGGCTTTGCTGACCAGAGCACCGTCATCCAGGGGGATGCCCTGGCCTTCCTGTCCCGCTGCAAGGAGAAGTTCGATCTGATCTTCCTGGACCCCCCTTACGGCACCGGTCTGCTGGAAAAAGCAATGGAAGCCATTCAGGCGATTGACATTGTGAGCGAAAATGGTATAATAGTATGCGAAAATGGGTCGAATTCTGTTTGGCCCGTGGTTGCAGAGCCCTATCGGATGCAGAAAGAGTACCGGTACGGCAAAATCAGAACAGCCCTCTATCGGCGCAACGCCGACTGATACGGCAGCGCTGACGAAGGAGAGACAAAGGTTATGAAAACCGCAATTTACCCGGGCAGCTTCGACCCCATCACCCTGGGACATATCAACATCATCAAGAGAGCCGCAAACGCCTTCGACAAGGTCATCGTCTGCATCTCGGTGAATTCCGAGAAGAACGGCGGCCTGTTCACCCCCGAAGAGCGTCTGGAGCTGATGCGCAAGTGCATCCATGTGGATAACGTCGAGTTCGACATCAACAGCGGCCTGGTGGCAGAGTATGCCCGGGAAAAGGGTGCACGGGTCCTGGTGAAGGGTCTGCGGGCCGTGTCCGACTACGAGGCGGAAGTACAGATGGCCATCATCAACAGCAAGATCAACCCCGACCTGGACACCATCTTCTTTCCCTCCAGTGAGAAGTATACCTATCTGAGTTCCTCCGTGGCCAAGGAAATGGCTCGGTATAACGCAGATCTGAGCGAATTTTTACCCAGGGAGATCCTGGAAGACGTGAAAAAGAAACTGATCGAAAAGTAAGGAGCGAATGGCAATGGCAGGCAGCATTGAACAGTTACTGGACCTTTTATACACCGAGATCGAAGAGGCAAAGAGCATGCCTCTGAGCAACGACAAGTGCGTCATCGAGCGTGACCGGATCCTGGACATGATCGACGACGTGAAGGCAGAGATGCCCGTGGCCATCCAGCGCGCAGAGGACCTGGTGGCAAACAAGAACGACTACATCGCCTCCGCCAAGCGCGAGGTGGACGCCATGCGTCAGCAGGCTGAGGAGTAT
>JAFYPT010000194.1 GCA_017547425.1 Ruminiclostridium sp. | reverse complement strand
GAGGAGGGCATCCTCCTGGCGGGGGACGGGCTGAACCCCACCCTGCTGATGCTGGGCCGGGAATCTGCCCCGGTGTCTGTCCTGAAGGAGACCCTCCGATCGGTCCAGGACCTGCCCTTTGACAAGTTCCTGGCCAGCCATTATCCCACCCTGCAGGACAAGAAGATCGCCCAGGTTCACTTGAACCACCTGGACTGCCTGCGAACCGAACCGCCCTCTCGCCCCGGCCCCTACGGACCGAGAATTTGCCGGAGCATCCACAAGGAGGGCTCAGTCCGCTCGGTGATCCATATTGACCGTGGGTTACTATGAAAAAAGACCTCAAGCGGCAATGCTTGAGGTCTTTCTGTCTGTATCTACTATGTTGCAGGGCCGATATAGAATCGGCCCCTACGGGGTGAACGCTTGCTCGTAGGGGCGGATTCCATATCCGCCCGCTTACTGGTTTTTCCAATTCGCTTTTTTGTAATATACAATGAGCACTCCGGCAGTGATGAGCCAGGAGAGGGGATAGCACACCGAAATACTCAGCAGGGTGTGCCAGTGGGGGACCACCAGGAAGACCCACAGGATCCGCACGCCGCAGATGCCGCCCACGCTGATAACCATGGGGATCACCGCGTCACCGGCCCCTCGCAGGGCGTTGGCCAGAATCTCAATAAACGGCCACATGAAATAGAAGGGGACGAAGTAGAACATGATCACGATGGCGTAGTGGATGACCTCCGGGTCGTCGGTGAAAATGCGGAAGGCCACAGGGGAGAGGGCCAGGAGGATGCCGCCCAGAACCACCGTCATGGCCAGGGCCATTTTCAGGCAGACCTTCACGCCCTCGCTCATGCGGTCGTACCGACCCGCTCCGTAGTTCTGGCCCACAAAGGCCAGGATGGCCGAGGAGAAGGCCACCATCAGAGACCAGTAGATGCCGTCGTACTTGCCCGCCGCCGACCAAGCCGCCACGTAGTCGGTACCCAGGTCGTTGATGGGCACCTGGATGACCAGGTTGGAGATGGAGTACATGGAGATCTCAATGGCGGCGGGGATGCCGATGCGAAGGATGTGGCCCAGGGTGGAGCCGTGGACCTTCAGCTGCCGGGGGACCAGACGGTAGTCTCCCTGGGTCCGGGCCAGCTGGAGGAGGATGAGAACGGCGCTCACCAGATTGGCCAGCACAGTAGCCAGGGCGGCGCCTGCCACCTCCATGTGGAGCACAGCTACGAAGAGGATATCCAGCACCACGTTCAGCAGACAGCAGACGATGAGGTAGTACAGGGGCCGCTTGGAGTCTCCCACCGCCCGGAGGATGCCCGCTCCCATGTTGAACAGGAGCATGGGGATGGTTCCCAGACAGTAGAGCCGCAGATAGACCGTGGCCGAGTCCATGATTTCCGCCGGGTTCCGGGTCCAGCGGAGGGCATCCGGGGCCAGCCAGATGCCCAGGAGGGTGATGATGCCGCCGGCGGCGATGCTGAAGGCGATGGCCGTGTGGACCGCCCGGTTCAGCCGTTCCTTGTCTTGAGCGCCGAAGGCGTGGGAGATGACCACGGTGGCGCCGGAGGACAGGCCGGTGAAGAGGCCCACCACCAGCTGGAGGATGACCGCCGCCGAGCCGCCCACGGCGGCCAGGGCTTCGGCCCCTACGAACTGACCCACGATGATGGCGTCGGCGGTGTTGTAAAACTGCTGGAAGAGGGTGCCCACGGCGATGGGCAGCAGGAAGAGCAGAAGCTGTTTCCAGATGACACCCTGGGTCAGGTCCAGGGTCTTTTCTTGGGCCAAGTGGGTCACTCCTTTCCTTGTCAAATGTCTCGAAATATGGTAGGCTACTATACTATAGAGAAAAGAACCGAGAAAAGCAAGGGCTCCGGGCAGATTTTGCCCTGGCCCCTTCACGGAGGTGCCCCATGCATATCCCAACCTGCCAGACCCAGGAACTGAAGATCCTGACCTTTGAAGAGGCCATGGTCCCCACCCAGAACGACTACGACCGGGACCAGTGGCTGTACATCCCCGACCACTATGCCGACTACCGGTACCTTCTGGGCACCCGGGGGAAGAACCCCCTCATCTGCATCGGCATCAACCCCTCCACCGCCGCCCCCGGGGACTTGGACAATACCCTGAAATCCGTGGAGCGCATCGCCAAGGGCAACGGGTTTGACAGCTTTCTCATGTTCAACGTCTACGCCCAGCGGGCCACCCGCCCCGAGGACATGGACCTGGTCTGCAACGAGGCCCTCCACCGGGAGAATATGGCGGCCTTCCGCTATGTGTTGGACCAGGTAGGGGAGGGGTTCCGTCCCGCTGTCTGGGCAGCCTGGGGGACCATCATCGAGAAGCGGCCTTATCTGAAGGACTGCGTCCGGGAGATGGTGGCCATCGGGGAAGAATATAACGCCCGGTGGCTGTGCGCCGGCAAGCGGTCCAAGAAGGGCCATCCCCACCACCCCCTCTACCTGCGGAAGGACGAGCCGGTGCGGGATTTTGCTGTTTTGGAGTATTTGGACTCGCTGTAAACGGCAAAAGCTATGCAGGCAGTCGATTGTCTTTTTCTGTCAGTTCAGCTATAATAACAGGTGAAAAAGAGTCTGTCCTTCGGGACAAGTTTCAAGAATGGAAGAGAAGGAGGTCAGAGCCATGAGCAATATCTGGCATGACATCAGCCCCAAGCGCATCACCCCCGAGGATTTTATCGCAGTTATTGAGATTCCCAAGGGCAGCAAGAAGAAGTACGAGCTGGACAAGGAGACCGGTTACATCCTGCTGGACCGTGTTCTGTTCACCTCCACCCACTACCCCGCCAACTACGGCTTCATTCCCCGTACCTTCGGCGACGACGGTGACCCCCTGGACGTTCTGGTTCTGTGCTCTGAGGAGATGGACCCTCTGACTCTGGTTCGCTGCTATCCCATTGGTTATATCAGCATGCTGGACGACGGCAAGAACGACGAGAAGATCATTGCCATCCCCTTCTCTGACCCCACCTACAACGAGTACCACGACATCCACGATCTGCCCGCTCATATCTTTGATGAAATGGCCCATTTCTTCACTGTGTATAAGAGCCTGGAGGGCAAGGAGACCGTGGCCAGCGATGTGAACGACCGTCAGGCTGCCATCAAGGTCATCCGCAAGTCCATCGACAGCTACGTGGAAAACTTCTGCAAGTAAACAGTTTAAAATCCCGACCGGGACCCGGTCGGGATTTTTTTATCGTCTGTGATAGCCATAGCTCTGCTTCCGGCTCTTGTGGAAACACCCTTCGCACAGCCGACCCTTATGGTGGATGGGCAGGGCCTTGCCGCAGGAGGCGCAGAAGCGGATGTTGTTCTTCAGCCGGTGGAGCAAGATCTCGTTGATCTCCTCGGCTACGTCCTCCCGCTTTTCGTAGAGGTCGTCCTCGTCCACTTGACAGCCGAAGGCCTTGGCAAAGGAGAAGTACAGGTCCAGCTTCCGGCAGAACAGTTCCAGTTCGGGGAGGGTCCGGTCCTTGCCCTCGGGGAGTCCTGGTTGCTGGATGGCCTCTCCCCGGAGGTGGACCCGCAGGAAGTGGAAGAAGAGTTCCCGCAGGGGTTCCTCGGTCTCGTCGAAGGGGATGTTGGCCGCCCGGAGTTCCTGGTCCTTGGTGAGGGTGAAGCCCATCTCCCGGATTTTCGAGATAAGGGAGATGTAGCGGCTGATATCCAATTTAATATAAGGTTCCACCGTGGGCATCCGGTTCCATTCCGTCAGGACCTCCAACAGGTCGAAATCCACCATGAGGACCAGGTCGGAGAAGCCGGTCACCGCCTGCTGGAGGGGCGGGACCACGGTTTCCAGACCTGCCCGGATGGCGGCCAGGTTCTGGGTGGCCCCCACGTAGCCCTTGGCGTACATGCCAAAACGGCCCGCACGACCGGCGATCTGCTGGATTTCTTCTGGTTTCAGTTCCCGGCGCTCGATGCCGTCGAACTTTTCCGTGTCCATGAAGATGATGCGGCGGATGGGGAGGTTCAGGCCCATGCCGATGGCATCGGTGGAGACCACATATTCCATGTCCCCGGCCAGGAAGCCCTCCATCTGCTTCCGGCGGGTGGAGTAGGGGAGGGCACCATAGATGATGGCAGGCTCCTTCCCCGACTGGCGCAGGTCCTCGGCGATGCTGAGAACCCCCACTTTGGAGAAGGTGATGAGGGCATCACCGGGCTGGACCCGGGTGTAATCGATGGTGTGGTTCATGCACAGGAGGGGGGTTTTGCGTTTGTGAATTTCCAGCTCCCAGCTGTCTCCGCAGCTCTCGATGATGCGGATGAGGAGGTCCTTGGCCTCCGGGGCGGCACAGAGGTGGATCTCCGGGGCCTGGACGCCTAAAATCGCCCGGGTCCAGGCGTAACCCCGCTGGCGGTCGGCGATCATCTGGCACTCGTCGATGACCGCCACGTGGTAGACCTGTTTCAGGTCCAGTTTTTCGGCGGTGGCGGCCACGTGGGTGTCCTCCTCCCGGCGGTCCTCCTCCTCGCCGGTGGTGAGGGAGCAGTCCACCCCCGCTTCCAGCAAAATCTCCTGGGCCTCCAGGGCCAGCAGGCGGAGAGGGGCCAGATAGACCCCTGTGGGGGCCTGTTTCAGCCGCTGGAACCCGGCATAGGTCTTGCCGGTGTTGGTGCCGCCGATGTGGAGGATGAACCGGCGGGACATGGCACGGGCCTCGGGATACTCGTCCTTGGGGTTCAGGGCCATGAGAACTTCCAGGCTGGTGCGGATGGCCCGGGGCACGAAGACCACGGAGTAGAGGTAGCCCAGGGTGCGGGAGAGAAGCTGCTTTTTGGGAAAGTCCTCCATGGCCAAAAGAGCGTGGAGGTCAGCCTCCGGCTGGGCGGCGGTGAAGTCGGTGATGGCCTTCCCGGCGGCGGCATAGAGGACCTGGACGTAGCGGGCTTTCACCTCGCCCACCAGGGGGGAGGTGAGGTTGTCCCCCATCCACACCCCGGCCTGGACAAAATGGGTCAGGTCGGCGGGGAGCTGGTCCGGGTCGCACCGGCGCTCCAGGGAGAGGAACTGGTTCAGGAAGGCCGAGGCCTGGTTGGGTCGGATGGGGCGGCCTTTGGCGGCCCCGGGGAGCTGGTGGGTGATGACCTGGTGGTAGTATTCTGCCAAAACCCAGGCGGGATCGTCCCCTTTTGGGGCGGCCTTCCAGAGGCTGTCCAGGGTGTGGGCCGCGGTCTGGGCGGCATCCCTGGCTCCTTCGGCGGCTTGGCCCGTGGGCTTGGGGGGACGGGATTTTTTCTTAAAGAGGTCGGTGTTTTCCGCCGTCCGCACGTCGTCCCGGTGCCACATGGGCAGGGAGCGGCCGTTGACCCGGCGGTATCTGGGCTTGGGCAGGAGCTTTTCCATGAGCTCGTTGGTCCAGCCTCTGGTTTTCAGCAGGGAGGGGGACCAGAACTTCCCCTGGCTGTGGTTGGCCATACCGACCCTCCTTTCGTGGTGGTGTTTTAGATAGTATACCATGAAATAGCCCTGGAATGATACCCAGAAGGGCCATTTCCGGGACTTGGCGAAAGGTATTTATCTGCACAGAAAAAGATGTACAAATAGGATGTACTGTTTTTGGTCAGAATAGAGGTTATATTATGGCTATTTGCGTGATATAATGATCGTGGAAGGGGATTGACCCGACCGTTTTATGACTGTATACGTTTGTATCGTCACCATCAGCATCACAAGCTTGCCGCCTGTTTTCGGGCGACTAACAAATACGAAACCTGCTTGAGATTGTCCCTTGCCGTTCGGGGACTAACAAGTTGACGGCTTGAAAAGACCTCCCTGCGAGTTTCCGTGGGGAGGTTTTACTCTACAGTGAAAGAGAGATATTTGTATGAGTATTTCTGAGTATGGCCTTTGTATTGTGTCAGATCAATACTTTGTCGATTTTCCCAGCGTTCGCCATATGAGCAACAAACATGAAAAGCGGCCGTACTATTTAGCCATTCGCAAGCCCAATGGGATTATTTGGCTTGTTCCTCTCAGCAGTCAAGTGGAGAAGTATCGAGCCAAAATAGAAGCGGACGAGGAAAAGCACGGCGAGTGCATCTATTATTACATCACGAAGCTCAAAGGAAGAGAGAGCGCCTTTTTGATTGGCAATATCATTCCTGTAAGAGAGGAGTATATTAAAAAAGCCTTTACTGTGCAGGGGAGCCCTTTTGTGATTCAGGACAAGAAGGACATCAAGGCAATCAACAAGAAGGTCAATCGATACCTGACGATGGTTCGGTATGGGAAAATGCAGCCGGCTGTTGATATTATGGCGATTGAAGAGGAATTGAAGAAGAGAGTTTGATGTGAGCCGTGGAAGAAATTTCACGGCTTTTCTTGTCGCAGCGGGGGAGACATCGCACCCAGAGGGAGGCTCTGGGTGGAGGAATGTTACAGTTTTGTTTCAAATGGCTTACAAACTTGACACTGGAAATATTTTTGCTAAAATGACAGTAGCGCAAATTGCGTTGGGGCTAAGCGCCCCTGCGGTGCGCCGAATTGAACATGGAAAACGTCAAGATACTGTGTGCCGTGAAATTTTTGATAAGGGCGCCCTTATCTTATGTTCTGCAAAAGCAGAACATAATGGGTTTTCCAACATCGGCATGATGCCCGGGAACCGGGCTTATGCATAAACAAACCCGCAAAAGCGGGAAATTTAGTAAGGAGGAACATTCCTATGAGAAACCTCAAGAAGGTTCTTGCACTGGTTCTGGCAATGGCTATGTCTCTGTCCCTGGCCGTTACCGCTGGTGCAGCGTTCAAGGATGAGTCCGAGTTCTCTGCTGAGTATGTTACTGCAGCTGAAGCTCTGACCAACCTGGGCGTGCTGTGGGGCTATGAAGATGGCTCCTTCAACCCTCAGGGCGACATCACCCGTGCTGAGACCGCAGCTCTGATCTACCGCATGACCACCGGTGACGTTACCGACGCTAACAAGGGTAACTACACCAACATGACCAACGGTTTTGACGACGTCAAGAACACCGACTGGTTTGCTGGCTATGTCAACTTCTGCGCTAACGCAGAGTATGTTGCTGGCTACGGCGACGGCAAGTTCGGCCCCCAGGACAAGGTCACCGGTTATCAGACCCTGGCTATGATCCTGCGTGCAGTTGGCTTCGACAAGCCCGACGAGTTCACCGGCGCTGACTGGGAAGTCAAGACCGCTTCCTTCGCTCAGAAGCTGGGCATCCTGGACAACGTGAAGGGTTCCGAGAAGCTGGGCGAGCCCGCTTCCCGTGAGCTGGTTGCTGAGCTGCTGTTCCAGGCTATGGCTACTGTCGACCTGGTCCACTATGCTCCCTTCTTCGGCTATGTCGACGTGGTGGGCGTT
>JAFYPT010000193.1 GCA_017547425.1 Ruminiclostridium sp. | reverse complement strand
TGCAACTGACCCGGACCGGGAGGGCGAAGCCATCTCCTGGCATCTGAAAGAGCTGCTGGGCCTGTCCGACGAGAAGGCCCACCGTGTTACCTTTAACGAGATCACCCAGAAGGTGGTCCGTGAATCCATCGCAAGCCCCCGTGACATCGACTATGATCTGGTCGATGCCCAGCAGGCAAGACGAATCCTGGACCGCATTGTGGGTTACCAGCTGTCCCCCCTGCTGTGGAAGAAGGTCCGCCGGGGTCTGTCCGCAGGCAGAGTCCAGTCCGTTGCCACCCGTCTGGTGGTGGACCGTGAGAACGAGATCCGCGCCTTCATCCCCAGAGAGTACTGGTCCCTGGACGTCCAGCTGGACCGCATCGGCAAGCCCGGTTCCTTCCAGGCCCACTACTGGGGCGAGGACAAGAAGCGGGAACTGGAGAACGAAGCAGAGACCCAGGCCATCATCGATGACGTCAAGGACAAGGAATTCACCGTCACCAACGTCAAGAAGGCCGAAAAGAAGCGCACCGCCGCACCTCCCTTCACCACTTCCACCCTCCAGCAGGAGGCCTCCCGGAAGCTGGGCTTCACCCCCAAGCGTACCATGGCTGTGGCACAGCAGCTGTACGAAGGCGTGGACGTGGAGGGCGAAGGCACTCTGGGTCTGATCACCTACATGCGTACCGACTCCCTGCGCCTGTCCGACGAGGCCATGGCCGCCGCCGCTGATTTCATCAAGCATCGCTACGGCGACCAGTATTATTACGGAAAGTTCCACACTTTCAAAACCAAATCCGGCGCTCAGGACGCCCACGAAGCCATCCGCCCCACCCATGTGGAGCTGGATCCCGAGCGTATCCAGAGCAGCCTGAACAAAGATCAGTACCGGCTGTACAAGCTCATCTGGAGCCGTTTCCTGGCTTCCCAGATGGCCAACGCCGTTTACGATACCGTGTCCATCGACACCCAGTGCGAGGGCCACACTTTCCGTTCCTCCCACCAGTCCATGAAGTTTGCAGGCTTCATCGCCGTCTACGAAGAGGGCAAGGATGAGGAACAGGAGGCCGTTGGCGCCGCCCTGCCCGACCTGC
This sequence comes from Ruminiclostridium sp., assembly GCA_017547425.1. Lineage (GTDB taxonomy): Bacteria > Bacillota > Clostridia > Oscillospirales > Oscillospiraceae > Evtepia. The sequence continues at coordinate 1,514 of JAFYPT010000193.1, read as the reverse complement.
AGGTGGGCGACAAGGCGTTTCCCGCCAAGTTCGACAAGGAACAGCACTTCACCCAGCCCCCCGCCCGTTACACCGAGGCGTCCCTGGTCAAGGCCATGGAAGAGAAGGGCGTTGGCCGTCCTTCCACCTACGCCGCCACCATTTCCACCATCCAGGACCGTGATTACGTGGTCAAGCAGGACAAGCGCCTGATGCCCACCGCCCTGGGCGAAGTGGTCACCGGCCTGATGCTCGACAAGTTCAACGACATCGTTGACGTTGACTTCACCGCCAACATGGAGTCCAAGCTGGACGATGTGGAAGCTGGCAAGCGCAACTGGAAGGCCCTGCTGGAGGAGTTCTACCGGGACTTCAAGCAGGAGCTGGAGGACGCAGAGGCTGCTCTGGAGGGCGTCCGCCTGAAGGTCCCTGACGAACCCACCGATGAGGTTTGCGAGCTCTGCGGCAAGAACATGGTCATCAAGATGGGCCGCTTTGGCAAGTTCATGGCCTGCCCCGGCTTCCCTGACTGCAAGAACGCCAAGCCCCTGGTGGAGCGGGTGCCCGGCCGGTGCCCCAAGTGCGGCAGCGGCATGCTCAAGCGCAAGTCCAAGCGTGGCTACGCTTTCTATGCCTGCGAGCGCGGCATGGAGTGCGGCTTCATGAGCTGGGATGTTCCCACTGCTGAAGACTGCCCCAAGTGCGGCTTCACCATGTTCAAAAAGTCCGGCAAGGGCCGCATGAAACCCTTCTGCATCAACGATACCTGCGAGAACTTCCTGCCGGAAGACAAGCGGGGCTATTATAAGAAGAAAACCACCGAGACTGTCCCCGGCGAGCCCGAGGGCGAGATCGTCGTCGAAGAGAAGAAGACCGCAAAGAAGCCCGCTGCAAAGAAGGCTTCCACCAAGAAGACTGCGGCCAAGAAGACCACCACCACGAAGAAGTCCACCACCAAGAAGACTTCTGCCAAGAAGAAGGAGGCTGACGCATGAAAGTAAAAGTCATCGGCGCAGGCCTGGCAGGCTCTGAAGCCGCCTGGCAGCTGGCCCAGCGGGGCATCGAGGTAGAACTCTACGAGATGCGTCCCGCCAAGAAGAGTCCCGCCCATCATACCGAATATTTCGCAGAGCTTGTCTGCTCCAACTCCCTCCGCGGCGACCGTCTGGAGAACGCGGTCGGTCTGCTGAAGGAAGAGCTGCGCCGCGTGGGCAGCATCATCATGGAGTGCGCCGAGGCCACCCGTGTTGAAGCCGGCGGCTGTCTGGCCGTTGACCGTGTGGGCTTTGCCCAGATGGTCACCGAGAAGGTCAGAAACCATCCCAACATCACCGTCATCGAGGAGGAAGTCACCGAGGTGCCTGAGGGCCCCGTCATCGTGGCTTCCGGCCCCCTGACTTCCGACGCCCTGTCCGACGCCATCGGCAAGTATTTCGGCCAGACCGACTACCTGCATTTCTTCGATGCAGCCGCTCCTCTGGTCACCATGGAGTCCATCGACATGACCAAGGCCTGGTGGCAGTCCCGCTATGACC
>JAFYPT010000192.1 GCA_017547425.1 Ruminiclostridium sp. | reverse complement strand
CCTCTGACGAGGGAGCTGTCGCGAAGCGACTGAGGGAGAGATAGGATAAGTGAAAGGGTATTGCGGCCCTTCACGATGCGGTATCTCTCCCTCCGTCTTTGCCCTGCGGGCAAATCCACCTCCCTCGTCAGAGGGAGGCTTGTTGTTTATATCACTCCCGCAGCAATCCGGATAATTTCGCCATGGTGTTGGCAATGGCGATGGCACCGCAGGATGTCATGGAGTCGGCGTTGCCGTATCCCCAGGTCACCCCGATGGTGGGGATGCCGTGGGCCTTGGCCCCCAGCACATCGTAGTCGGTGTCCCCCACCATGACCACGTTTTCCAGAGTGCCGACCTTTTCCTTCAGATAGGTGATGACCTGGTCCTTGGTGTCCCGGCCACGCTCCAGGTCGGCTCCGCAAATTTCCTCGAAATACTCTGTCATGTGGAAGTGATCCAGGACCTCCTGGGCGGTGGTTTCCGGCTTGGAGGTGGCCACGAAGAGACGATGGCCCTGGGCTTTCAGGGTCTTGAGCAGGTCGATCATGCCGGGATAGGGAGAATTCTCGAACTTTCCCGTGACCTCATACTGGCTCCGGAAGATCTTGGTGGCCTCTGCCGCCTGTTCCGGTGTAAAGCCCAACTCTCCCAGCCGTACCCGCAGGGGTGGGCCGATGAAGGTCCGCAGGAGGGCCTGGTCATAGGGGAACTTGAAATGGTCCAGCATCCGAGCGGCGCAGTTCATAATGCCAGGACCGGAGTCGGTGAGGGTCCCGTCCAGGTCAAAAAAGATGGTCTTGGGCATGGCTCAGTCCTTTCGGAACACGTGGATGCGGAAGGAGATGGTGGTGTCCAGGGTGTCCAGAGCGGCCAGCTTTTCGGTGCCGCTTTTGGGGGTCTTCCAGAAATAGGGGGTCATCTGGAACAGGTCGGAGATGGTCTGCTGGTCGGGCAGGTGAATGGTGCCATCCACCGACTGGACCTCCAGATAGGTAAAGCCCTCGTAGGGGGTGAGCTTTTCCGTGTTGGGGTAGGGGTTCTCGTACAGGACCTCCTTCAGCTCCCACAGGTGCTTTTCTCCGGGGACCACGTAGAAGTAGACCCCACCGGGCTTTAGGATCCGCTGGAACTCCTCCAGAGCAAGAGGGGAGAAGCAGTTGAGGATGATGTGGGCGCTCTGGTCGGCCACGGGGATATCGTAGACCGAGGCCACGGCGAACTCTGCCGCCTTTTCCCGCTTGGCCGCCCGTTTCAGGGCGTGCTTGGACAGGTCCACGCCTGCCATTTTGACCTCTTTGCCCGCCTGGACCAGAGCCTTGTAAATAGCGGCGCTGTAGTAGCCCTCGCCGCAGCCGGAGTCCAGGATGGACACGGTGTCCGGGGCATACTTCACCGCCAGCTCCGACAGGGCATCGCAGAGGGGGCGGTAGTGGTCAGCGGACAGGAACCGGTTCCGGGCGGTGGCCATGCCCTTGTCGTCGCCGGGATCCTTGGAGTGCATCTTGTTGGGGGGCAGCAGGTGGACATACCCGGCGGCCGAGCGGTCAAAGCTGTGGCCCTTGGGACAGAGGTAGCGGCCATCCTGCCGGTCTAAAGGCCCCTGACAGAGGGGGCAGCGAAATAAACTTTCCATAGCATTCTTCCTTTGTCGTTCGGGTTACAGGGTCACGATGGTTTTGACCAGTTCCGGGGGCTTGGCTTCCATGAGTCGGAAGGCATCCTCCACCCGGTCCAGACCCTGGAAACGGTGGGTGATGAGGGGGGTGGGGTCCACCCGGTCGTAGGTTAACAGGTTCAGGAGCTTTTCCATCCGGGCTCGTCCACCGGGGCACTCCCCGCCCCGGATGGTCTTGTTGCCCATGCCGAAGCCGTAGCGGACGTTGTTGATGGGCAGGTCCCCGTAGGTGGTGAAGTAGTTCACATTACCCACGGTGCCGCCCCAGCGGGCCATGGCCACCGCCTGACCCAGGGCGTCATCCCCGCCGCCGGCGCAGATGACACAGTCGGCCCCCTTTTTCTCGGTGAGGGCGTGGACCTGACGTTCCACGTTCCCTTCCTTGTAATTCACGATGTCTGTGGCACCGTAAAAACGGGCAAGCTCCACGCAGTGGGGGCGGCTGCCGATGGCGATGATCCGGCCTGCCCCACGGAGACGTGCACCCGCCACGGCCATGAGACCCACGGGGCCGATGCCCATGACCACCACGGTGTCGCCCGGTTGGACGTCGGCCAGTTCGGCTCCGTAGAGGCCTGTGTTCAGCATATCTGCTGCCAGGACGGCGGCTTCCAGGCTGACTCCTTCCGGGATCCGGGAGCAGTTGGCATCCACATCCCGGATGAGGGCGAACTCTGCGAAAAGACCGTCCTCGGAGTTGGACAGCTTCTGGCCGGTGATGAGTCCGCTGCAGTGCTGGTGGGCGCCCAGCTGGGAGGGGACGGTCCGCCAGTCTGGGGTGACAGGGGGGATGGCTACGATGTCACCCACCCGGAAGTCCCGGACCAGCTCACCAACCTCCACGATCTGGCCCACGCCCTCGTGGCCCAGGATGCGGTTGGGTGCCAGACAGTTGATGGCTACGTTGTGCACGTCGGAGGTGCAGGGGGCCACCGCCAGAGGGCGGATGACCGCATCGAAGCCGGTGGCCTTGGGGCGTTCGGTCTCGATCCAGCCTGCCTTGCCCTCGCCCAGATAGGCGAATGCTCTCATGGGGTCCCCTCCTCTCCCAGGGCTTCCAGGTCCATAAACTCCACCCGGCAGCCGTTCTCCCGGAGGAGGTCGGCCAGCTGACCGCCCTGGAGGTAGACCGTGGCGGTGTTGTCGTTGGGGTGGACGGAGATCTCGTGGTCCTGGAAATGGTCGTCCAGATAGAGGGTCGCCCGGTGTTCGGCGTCGTTCAGGAGACCGAAGGGGGTAACGGCGCCCCGGATCAGCCCCAGAATGGCCATGAGGTCCTCCTCGGAAGCGAATTTCAGTCCATTGGCGCCGATAGCTCCCTGGAAGTCTTTCAGTTTCACGGGAAGGTGGTCCCGGGCGGTGAGGAGGTAGTAGTTCCGCTTCTTTTTGTCCGTCAGGAAGAGGTTCTTGGCCCCTGCCTCCGGCCGGGGGAGGTTCAGGGCCAGAGCCTCCTCCACGGTGAAGACGGGGGCGTGCTCCACTGCCTCAAAGGGGATGCCCTTTTCTTTTAAGTATGTGTAGAGGGCCTGTTTGTCCACAGGGCTCACCTCCTGTATTTTTGTGTCGTACCTTATATTATATCGCTTTCAGGGGAATTATCAAGGGACTTAGGGGAAGAGGATTCCCTGACGTCTGACTTGTTTTGTTCATATTTTACTGGTATAATACCAACTCATACTTGAGACAATCACGCTTCCGGCAGCTTACAGCCGGAGAAAGGAGGTACCCATGCAGGAAATTATCACCCGGCTGCAGCTGATGTTCACCCAGCTGATGGCCCAGGTCCAGGCGACCATCGCCGCTGAGACCGAGCATGTGGTCCTTGCGGTTCTGGATACCGTCCTGCCTGTGGCCTGCGGCGTTCTTCGTGTGCTGGCAGTGGTGGTGGCCCTCATCGTCATCCTCCGCTGCGTCCTCTCCCTCATCCGGGAAAAGACCGGCAAGGAGATCTGGGGCTGGCTGGCCATGAACGACGGCACCCAGTTTGACCTGCGCCACTGGGAAAACACCGTGGGGCGAGGGGGCTTCTCCGACGTGGTTCTGGACTTCCCCACCATTTCCCGGAGCCATCTGGCTCTTCTGCGGGATGACAAGGGAAACTGGCGTCTCCAACCTCTCCAGACCAAGAACGGCACCCGGGTCAACGGCAAACCCGTGGAACACACTGTTCCCATCAAGAGCGGGGATATCATCGACCTGGGGGGTATGCCCCTGGAGTTCTACGCCATCAGCGACCAGGAGGAGCGGGAGCAGGCCATGCGCCTGGGTGTGGCCGAGCGGCCCCTGAGCCCCGCCAAGACCTTGGGTTATCTGACCGTATTCCAGCTGATGATGGCCGCCCAGTGCCTGCCCGGACGAGAAGGGCAGGACCTCATCATGATCGCCTCCTCCTTCGGCATCCTTCTCATCGCCATGTGGGCCATGTACGCCCTGTACCGCACCCTGAAGCGGACGGCCTTCGAACCGGAGACCATCGCCTTCTTCCTGTGCACCATCTCCTTCTCCGTCACGGCGGCCTACTCCCCGGAGAGTCTTCTGGTCCAGACCATCAGTATGCTTCTGGGCATGATCTTTTTCCTGCTCCTCAGTGTTCTCCTGCGGGACCTGCAGGCCACCGTCTCCATGCGATGGGGCGTGGCTGTGCTGACCTGTCTGCTCCTGGTCTTCAATGTGGTCCTGGGCGAGGCGGTCTTTGGTGCAAAAAACTGGATCGACCTGGGCTTCATCAGCTTCCAGCCCTCGGAATTCGTGAAGGTGGCCTT
>JAFYPT010000191.1 GCA_017547425.1 Ruminiclostridium sp. | reverse complement strand
TTCGAGAGTGAGTACCAGAACGCCCGGGTCATTCGCCTGGAGCAGAACTACCGCTCCACCGGCAACATTCTGGAGGCGGCCAACGCCGTCATCCGGAACAACCGGGGCCGTAAGGGTAAGAACCTGTGGACCGACCACGGCCAGGGCGACAAGGTCCAGTGCTACACCGCCGGCAACGAGCGGGACGAGGGCCTGTTCATTGCCACCCAGATTCTCCGGGCCTATGGGGAGGGCAAGCAGTGGAAGGACTGCGCCGTCCTCTACCGCATGAACGCCCTGTCCAACCAAGTGGAAATGGCTCTGAAGAGCAACTCCATTCCCTATAAAGTGGTGGGCGGTTTCCGCTTCTTCGAGCGTGCTGAGATCATGGATATGCTTTCCTACCTGTGTGTTATCCACAATCCCAGCGATGACCTCCGTCTCCTGCGGGTGGTGAACAACCCGCCCCGTGGCATCGGTGCCAAGACCCTGGAGACCGCCCGGGAAGTGGCCCTCCAGGAGAACCTGAGCCTGTGGGAGGTCCTGGTCAACGCCGACCGCTGGACCGATCTGCGAAAGTCTGCCCCCAAGTTCCAAAAATTCACCGGCCTCATCCAACGGATGCAGTCCCTGGAGGGAGAAGTCCCCCTGGCGGAACTCTACGAGACTCTGGTCCGGGAGAGCGGCTATGAGGAGATGCTCACCACAAAGAAGGACCAGGAGAGCAAGTCTCGCTTAGAAAACGTCCGAGAACTGACCTCCTCCATCAGCGGCTATTTGGAGCACGCCGAGGAACCCACCCTGGGGGGCTTCCTGGACGAGGTGGCCCTGTACACCGACCTGGACAGCGTGGAGGAGGGGGACAACTGCGTCACCCTCATGACCATGCACGCCGCCAAGGGCCTGGAGTTCCCGGTGGTCTTCTCCGTGGGTATGGAGGAAGGTGTTTTCCCTGGCTTCCGCTCCATCGGCGAGGAGGAAGAGCTGGAAGAGGAGCGTCGTCTGTGCTATGTGGCCCTTACCCGTGCCAAGGAGCGCCTCTACCTGACCTGCGCTTCCCAGCGTATGCTCTTTGGCCGGACTTCTGCCAACCTGCCTTCCCGGTTCGTGAAGGAAATTCCCGACCAGCTGGTCCAGCACAGCGGCCGTCAGCGCCAGCAGCGGCAGGAGTACTTTAGAGAGGATACCTGGGGCGGCGAGATCGTCTATTCCCAGATTCCTGTTCAGCCCAGACGACCCGAAGCCACCAGCAAGCCCCGTCCCAGCGGCACCAGTGTCTCCGGAACCTATCGCAAGCCCGCCCCCAAGGCGGCTCCGCTCCCCCAGCTGCGCAAGGGCGACATGATCCGCCACACCGCCTTCGGCGCGGGCATGATCCTGTCCATCCAGCCCATGGGGGGCGATGCCCTCATGGAGATCGCCTTCGACAATGTGGGCACCAAGCGCATGATGTTAAAAGCGGCTTCCCAATTCATCACCAAGCAGTAATGAAAACGGAAGGACCCCAATGGGGGTCCTTCCGTTTTTATCCATTCCTGGAAATGGTTCAGGGTCAGGATGACAATGGATCCTTGCTTTGCGAAAAGAATGGATGTGTATTTTATGGCGATCTCTTCAGTTTATAAAAGCCCCGTCCGTTGGACGGGGCTTTTCCTATGTAAGCTCAGGGTTGATTCCACTCTCCGGTGGTCGGATCCTTCTCCAGGATCAGCTCAAACTCACCGTTGGGGCGGTTGAAGTAAATGCCGGTGTCCTCCTCGCTCAGAGTCAGCTCGTGGTTGATCTCCGAGGCGTGGAAGCCGAAGAAGCCGAAGGTGCGGTAGAAGGTCAGGTAATGACCGCCGTCGATGATCTCTTCCTGGAAGCCTCTGGCCCGGCCGAAAGCGGAGGTGGGTGCGGCCACCATGGTGACAGAGGTGCCGTCCTCAGCTACGGTGTACTCATACAGGACCACGTCGGTTTTCTTGGCGAAGCCGCTGCCAATGATGGAGGCCAGGGCCAACACAACGATGATCAGTACAATGATCTTGCTCTTGGTATCTTCCATATCAGGTTCCTCACAATTCATTATAAGTAGGTGTCCGTGCTAAGTTCCCTGATTTTCGCCTGAAGGCTTTTCAGGTCCACGAAGGTTTCCGGACGTTTGGATGGGTCCCGCAGCAGGGCAGAGGGGTGGTAAATAGCCATCATCTGGATCCCGGCCCGGTCAAACCACTGGCCGTGCTGCCGGGTGATGCGGAAATCCTTGTCGATGATCCGCATGGCGGCGATCCGCCCCAGGCACACGATGATCTTGGGTTTGATGAGGGCGGTCTGGGCCCGGAGGTAGCCGATGCAGGCATCCTGCTCTGTGTTTAGGGGATCCCGGTTGTTGGGGGGACGGCACTTGACGATGTTGGCGATATAGACCTTGGTGCGGTCCAAGTCGATGAGCTCCAGCATCAGGTCCAGGAGTTTTCCGGCGGGGCCCACGAAGGGCTCACCCTGGAGGTCCTCCTGCTCGCCGGGACCTTCCCCGATGAAGAGGATGTCCGCCTGTTTGTTGCCCACGCCGAAGACCATGTTGGTGCGGGTCTCACCCAGGGGGCAGTTCAGGCAGTGCTGACATTTCTGTTCCAGTTCTTCCCAGGTCATCTTCCGTCCCTCCCGACATAGTTTTCCCCATTATAACAGGAGGGACGGCAAAAGGCAATTAACACTTGGGCTTGGAGTGAAACAACATGGCCACCACAGCCCCGAAAAAGACCGCCGCTGTGATCCCTCCGGCCGCCGAGGTGATGCCCCCCGTGAGGGCACCCAGCAGACCGTTCTCTGCTACGCTTCGGGCAACCCCTTTGGCCAGACAGTAGCCAAAACCCGTCAGGGGGACGGTGGCCCCGGCACCGCACCGATCCACCAAGGGCTGATACATCCCAATGGCTCCCAGGAACACCCCGGTTACCACATAGAGGACCAGGATCCGGGCGGGGGTTAGTTTGGTTTTGTCAATGAGGATCTGACCGATGGCGCACAGGACGCCGCCGCAGAGAAAGGCCAGCAGATAGGTTTTCGGTTCGCTCATGGTTGACCTCCTTTCCGGGTGGTGATGGCCACGGCGTGGCAGATGCCGGGGATGCTCTCCTTCTGCATGAGGGCGGTGGGGGAGTGGAGGGCTCCCGTGCCGCAGAAGAGGATGTTTTTCCACTTGTTGTGGGCCATGCCCCGGAGGAGGTACCCCGTCAGTACCACGGCGCTGCATCCGCACCCGGATCCACCGGCGTGGACATCCTGGGTCTTGGGGTCGAAGAGGAGACAGCCGCAGTCCTCGTAGATCTTGCTTAAGTCCACCCCGTCCCGGCGGAAGAAGTCGGTGACGATCTCCTTGCCCAGACTCCCCAGGTCCCCGGTGACGATGAGGTCATAGAAGCCGGGGGTCCGGCCGGTGTCTTGGAAATGGGCCTGGAGGGTGTCGTAGGCCGCCGGGGCCATGGCCGCCCCCATGTTGTTGGCGTCGGTGATCCCCTTGTCAACCACTTTCCCGGTGGTCACATGGGTGATCCGGGGACCGGAACCCTCCCGGCCCAGGACGACCGCCCCGGACCCGGTGGTGGTCCACTGGGCGGTGGGGGGCTTCTGCCCACCATATTCTAAAGGATTCCTGTACTGTCGCTCTGCCGTACAGAAATGGGAGGAGGTCAGGGCGGCCACATGGTCCCCAAAGCCCCCGTCCAGGAGCATGGCGCCCAGGGACAGGCTCTCAGCCATGGTGGAGCAGGCCCCATACAGCCCGAAGAAGGGGACATTCTGGGACCGGACGGAATAGGCCGTGGCCATGCACTGGTTCAGCAGGTCCCCCGCCAGGAGGTAATCCAGCTGGGCGGTCTCCAGCCCTGCCTTCTCCAGGGCGATGGCCAGAGCCTTCTGCTGGAGGGCGGTCTCTGCCTTCTCCCAACTCTTTTCCCCAAAGGTGTCCTCCTGCCCGATGTGGTCGAAGTGCTTGGCCAGGGGGCCCTGGCCTTCTTTCTTTCCCACCACACACCCGAAACCCAGGATGATTGGCGGGGAAGTGAAGCGGACGGTCTGTCCACCCAGTTTCTTATGGTCCAAAATCGTCTCTCCCTTGCGTGGTTTTCTCCTAGTCTTTCCTGTCCGGGCCAGATTATTCCGGGAGAAAGTCTGGACTTTCACGGGTCATCTATACTATAATGATAGGCACCAACCCAGAAAGGAAGGGTATTTTTATGGCAAATGCAACCCTAATCTCCCAGAGAGTACAGGAAATTCACCTGATCAATAAATTGGAGAAGAACGGCCAGGTCCAACTGGACAGCTCCTTCTCTCTGAACGTCAGCTTCGTTCCCGATGGCAGCCGCTGCATCGGCAAGCTCCAGCAGACCCTGCGGGACAAGGAGTTCGCCGGCGGCAAGTTCACCATGACCATCGAGATGGTGGGCGTGTTCAGCTGCACCGAGGCCTACAAGGATGAGGTCAAGCGTCAGATCCACGGGGAGGTCTACGACCAGCTCTTCCCCTATATGCAGTCCCAGGTCACTGCTCTGGCTACCGGTGCCGGTATGCCCGGCCTTATGCTGCGCAAGGCCACTATCGACCCCAACAGCATCGCTGTGAACAAGGCCCCTAAGGGTCCCGGCCCTGACCGGAATCCCGACGGCGGTCCCAAGCTGACCCTGCTGTAAGATGATCCATCCCATTTACGCCGACCTCTGGCAGGCCAATGCTTCCAACCTGGACAAGCCTGCCCTCCGCTGTGAGGACAGGGTCTGGACCTTTGACCAGTTCTTTGACCAGATTATCCGGGCAGAAGCCGGTCTCCGCGCCCTGGGGGTCCAGGCCGGAGAGTTTGTTACTATCCTCGCGGTGAACACCCCCGAGACCATCGCCGCCTTTTACGCCATCGACCGCATTGGTGCCGTGGCCAACTGGGTGGACATGAAGCTCAGCCCCAAAGAGGTGGAGGGTTATTTGACCCGTGCTGGGGGCAAAGTGGTCCTGGCCCTGGAAGTGGCCTTCCGAAAGGTCTATGAGAACCGGGGCAGTTCCCCGGCCCGTCACTTCGTCGCCCTGCCCTTGTCCGGCTATGTGCCCGGCCCGTTGGGGGAGAAACTTCGTCTGGGCAGTTGGGAGAAGAGCAGGGGAGTGGGCTGTCTTTCCTGGGAGGAGTTTTTACAGGAACCCGATGGGACCCCGCCTGATGCTGTCCGCTGGGAGGAACCCACAGTCATCACCTACACAGGGGGAACCACCGGTCCCGCCAAGGGGGTCATGCTCTCCCGCAGAGCCTTTCGGCGGTCTCTGGAGCAGTACACCGCCGCCGGGACAGAACATGGGCCCGGTTCCAACCTTACCTTGTTGCCTCCCTTTGCCGCCTTTGGCCTGTGCCAGACCATCCATGTCCCCCTCTGCCTGGGGATGGAGGTCATCCTGGCCCCCATGTTTATGCCCCACCAGCTGGGGGAGATGCTCCTGCGTTATCGCCCTGCCCAGGTCAGCGGGACCACCTCCTACTGGCAGCTGCTCCTCACCAGCCCCCACGTCCGGGAGGCAGACCTGTCTTTTCTGAAAAATCCCCGCAGCGGCGGGGACGCCATGACGGCAGAGATGGAAAAACGCATCAACCAATTCCTGGCTGACCACGGCTGTCAGGCCCAGCTCATCAAGGAGTACGGCATGTCCGAGGTCTGCGGTATCGTCTGTGTCAGTGAAAGCCCCCGGGACAAGATCGGCAGTGTGGGCCGTCCTCTGGAGGGGTGCCGGATCATCGCCGTGAATCCGGACACGGGAGAGCAGCTGGCCCCAGGTCAGCAGGGGGAACTCCTTATCTGCAGCACCACGGTGATGCTGGGTTACAACGGCATGCCCGAGGCAGACAGCCAGGTGCTGAAACTCGGTCCCGACGGGGAACTTTGGATCTGGACCAAGGATATCGGCTATGTGGAGGAGGATGGTACGGTCTTCGTCACCGGACGAAAGAAGCGCATGATCTCCCGAAACGGCTTTAAGATCTTCCCCAACGTCATTGAGGACTGCCTCCTCACCAGCCCTTCGGTGGAGGCGGTGGCTGTGGTGGCGGGACAGAGTCCCAAGGGTGAGACCCTGCCTGTGGCCCATGTGGTGGCCAGGGGAGAGACCGGTCCAGAGACCGCTCAGGAACTTCTGTCCCTCTGTAAGAGGGAGCTGAACAGCTTCCTGATCCCGGCGGAGATCTTCTTCCGGGAATCCCTGCCCCTCACCGAGCGGGGCAAACTGGACTACCGTACCCTGGAACTGGAAACCTATCTTCATTGACTGAAAATCGCCTCGTCTATCACGAGGCGATTTTTTCGTGCATACAGTGGGGGAAGAAAGGGGGAGTTCCATGATCTATGTGATAAAAAAGGGGGACACCCTCTCCCGGATTGCCCGGGAGTTTGGCACATCGGCGGCTCGGCTTCGCAGCGACAACGGACTATTGGCTGACCAACCTTTGGTCCCCGGGCAGGCCCTGGTGGTGCTCATCCCGGATAGAACCTACACCGTCCGGCCAGGGGATGGGCTCTACCGCATATCCTCCCAAACGGGGGTGCCTGTCCGGGAACTGATCCGCCTAAACCCAACCCTGGTCCAGACAGGGACAGTACGGGCGGAGGAGGTCTTGACCCTCAGCCTGCAAGGGGAAGGGGAGAACCTGGGACCTTTTCGGATCAATGGCTATGCCTACCCCCATATCCGCCCGGGAGTCCTCCGGCAGGCCATGCCCTTCCTCACGGAGCTGTCCATCTTTTCCTATGGGTTCCGGGAGGATGGCACCCTGGTCCCCACCCCGGACCGGTGGCTCCTGGAGGAGGCGGCTCGGTTTGGGGCAGACCCGTCCATGGTGCTAACCTCCATCGACGAGAACGGACAGTTCTCCACCACCCGGGCCGCCCGGCTCTTTCAGGATCAGTCCCTCCAGGACGTGATCCTGGACAATATCCTCACGGTGATGAAGGAAAAAGGCTACCGGATCCTGGATTCGGATTTTGAATTCATCCGGGGAGAGGACGCCCAGGCCTATTTCTCCTTCCTGAGGCACGCCCGGGACAGGCTCCACGCCAAGGGATCCCGTCTGCATGTGGACCTGGCTCCCAAAACCTACGCCAATCAACCGGGTCTTCTGTATGAGGCCCATGACTATACTGTCATTGGGGAGATCGCCGACCAAGTCCTTCTCATGACCTATGAGTGGGGTTATGCCTACGGCCCGCCCATGGCGGTGGCTCCTCTGCCCCAGGTGGAGCGGGTCCTTCGATATGGGGTCTCGGAGATCCCAACCGAAAAGATCCAGATGGGCATTCCCAACTATGGCTATGACTGGATCCTGCCCTATGAAAAGGAACGAAGGGCTACCACGGTGGGCAATCAGGAGGCCGTCCTGCTGGCATCCCGAATGGGGGCGGCGATACGCTTCGATGAAACTGCCAGGGCCCCAACCTTTCAATACCGGCAGGATGGCGTCCTCCATGAGGTCTGGTTTGAGGATGCCCGCAGTATGCAGGCAAAAATTCGTCTGGCAGATGCCCTGGGTCTGGGCGGTCTGGGCATCTGGAACCTCCTGCGGCCCTTTGCCCAAAATTGGGCCTGGTTCAGCGAAAATCTCCGGTTTTGAGAGGGGGAAAACCGGAAACTGTGAGGGGTTTATACACTGTTATGCGGGTTTACAAAAAGTGGAATCCTGTACAAAAATGAAGGAACTCCTGCAGTTTTTGGAGAAGTTTATCAGAATGAACAAAGATTTTGGGGAGAAAATCTGTGTATTATAGATGAAATGTAATAAGAACCGCCTTGCAATCCTGAATCAAATTATGTATAATAGTACCTGTCAAGTTCGAAGACATGTATTGTATTCGGAAAGATTAGTAATTAAGGAGGATTATTCAAGATGAAAAGAAAGATTCTTGCACTGACTATGGCAGCTGTTATGGCTCTGGGCCTGTGTGCTTGCGGCGGCGGTTCCGGCGGCGAAGCTTCCACCGATGAGGGCGGCGCTGTCACCCTGAACATGGCTACCGGCGGCACTTCCGGCACCTACTATGGTTTCTCCGGTGTTGTTGCTCAGGTCCTGAACGAGAAGCTGGCTGACACCCTGACCATCAACGTCGAGTCCACCGGCGCTTCCGCTGCTAACATCGACCTGGTCGACCTGGGTTCCGACCAGCTGGCTATCGTCCAGAACGACGTTATGTACTATGCATACTCCGCAACCGATATGTACGCAGAGAAGACCCCTTATGAGTCCTACTCCGCAGTCATGTCCTGCTACCCCGAGTATGTCCAGATCATTGCCAACAAGAGCATCACCTCCATCGATGACCTGAGAGGCAAGAAGGTCTCCGTCGGCGACGCAGGTTCCGGCGTTGAGTTCAACGCTCGTCAGATCCTGGCTGCTTACGGCATCGACATCGACGCTGACATCCAGAAGAACAACCAGGGCTTCGCTGACTCCGCTGACTCCCTGAAGAACGGCACCATCGACGCTGCATTCGTCGTGGCTGGCTACCCCACCACCGCAGTTTCCGAGCTGGCTTCCACCTATGACTTCAACATCCTGGCAGTTGATCAGGAGCACGCTGATGCTCTGATGTCCGAGTACGGCTTCTACACCTACGGTGTCATCCCCGCCAACACCTATGGCCCCGTCACTGAGGACGTCCCCGCTGTTGCAGTTATGGCTACCATCATCGCTCGCAACGACGTTCCCGAAGACACCATCTATGCTCTGGTCAAGGGTATCTTCGACAACCAGGAAGAGATCGCAGTTGCTCACGCTAAGGGCGCTGAGCTGAGCCTGGAGACTGCTGTTTCCGGCATCGACATCCCCTTCCACGCTGGCGCAACCAAGTACTTCACCGAAGTCGGTGCAATGTAATCTGTGAACGGGATCCGTAAATTAGCTACGGTCGCGGCCGCCGTAATGATCTTCATTACAGCGGCCGCTTTCCTTCCCGGATGTTCTTCCGGGGAAATGGAACTGGTCCTCTCTGACAGCCAGAGCGGTCAGGTCTATGCCACTTATCCTGTGGAAAATGGTGACACCTACGCAGTGGAGTTTGTCCATTCGGTGAACAAGAGCCCGGTCCGTGATGTTTTTGAAATTCGGGACGGAGAGATCTGGAATACCCAGTGCATCTACTACGGCTTTGGCGCCGGGGTAGAGGAGGAACTGGCAGAGGGCGAGGTTTTGTCCTTTGGCGAGAACGGTGAGATGATCATCTCCAACATCGAGAAGAAGATGGACAACCTGATCATTGTGGTGGGAACCATTTCCGACCACACCCTGTATATTGGGGAGGAGACCGTCAGTCTGCGTGACCTCTGCGGCCGCAGCAGCAAGGTCCTGTTTACCTGTCAGCAGGGATAGGTCTATATTTTAAGAGAAAGGGAGGTAGGTAAACATGCCGCTGTTTGGTAAGAAGGTTAAGGACCCTGAGGTCGAATTCGGTATCGATGAGATCGCAGCAGAAGAATCCACTGATGTGGAAGCTGACGTCCAAGCCGTGATGGAAAAGTATGACCGCGAGGCAAACGTCCGCGTCTGGGATGGCGTTCCCAAAATCGTGGTGCGTTATATGCTCGTGGCCTTTGCTGTCTACAGTATTCTTCTGAACTTTGGTCTGAACTGGGAAACCCGAGTCGAACGAGCATCCTTCGTTGGTATTCTGGTGTTCCTGACCTTCATCGTGTTCCCCGCCCAGAAGGGCGCCCGCAAGAAACTCAATTACATTCCCTGGTATGACGTGATCCTGGCCGTGTTGGGCGGAGGTAGCTATTTCTACTTCGTCTTCAACCTGGACAAGATCATCGCCAACACCATTCGACTGGAGCCCATCGACATGGCTGTCGGTATCATCGGCGTTCTGGTCACTCTGGAAGCCTGCCGCCGTGCGGTCGGTATCCCCATCGTCATTGTGTCCTCTCTGTTCATCATCTATATGGTGGCCTTCACAGGGAAACCGCTGACCATCAACATCTATAACCTCTTCTACACCACCGAAGGTGTTATCGGCACCCCCATCCGTGCTTGCTCCACCTTCATCGTTCTGTTCGTTATCTTCGGTGCCTTCCTGGAGCGGACAGGTATCTCCCAATTCTTCATTGAGTTGGCAAACTCCATTGCAGGCGGCTCCAGCGGTGGCCCTGCAAAGGTTGCTGTTATCTCTTCCGCTCTGTGCGGCATGGTTTCCGGTTCTTCCGTTGGTAACACCGTTACCACCGGCTCCGTCACCATCCCCATGATGAAGAAGAACGGCTATCGCCCGGAATTTGCCGGCGCAGTTGAGGCGGCCTCCTCCACTGGCGGTCAGATCATGCCCCCCATCATGGGTGCGGCAGCCTTCCTGATGGTGGAATACACGGGCTTTGATTATGCCCATATCGCCTCCCGTGCTATCCTGCCTGCCTTCCTGTACTTTGCCGGTATCTTCATCGCCGTCCATCTGGAGGCAAAGCGTATGGGCCTGAAGGGCCTGTCCCGTGAGGAACTGCCTAAGTTCCTGCCCCTGGTCCTGAAGAAGGGCTATCTGCTGCTGCCCCTGATCCTGCTGGTCATCATGATGATGAAGACCACCATGTCTCTGGCAGCCATCATTGCCACCGCAGCAGCCATCGTGGTTAGCATGTTCAACAAGGAAACCCGCATGAACCTGACCAAGTTCTTCGATGCTCTGGAGAACGGCGCTCGCTCTACCCTGACCGTCGGTATCGCCTGTGCTGTGGCCGGTACCATCGCTTGCGTCATCACCACCACCGGCATCGGCGCCAAGCTGATCTCTGCCATCGTTGGTCTCTCCGGCGGCCACATGATGATCGCCATGTTCCTGACCATGATCACCTGCATTATCCTGGGCATGGGCGTTCCCACCACGGCTAACTACGTCATCATGGCTACCACCTGCGCTCCCATTCTCATCAAGATGGGTATGGACGTTCTGGCAGCTCACATGTTCGTCTTCTACTTCGGCATCGTTGCTGACATTACCCCTCCCGTGGCACTGGCAGCATACGCCGGCTCTGCTATTGCAAAGTCCAAGCCCATGAAGACGGCAGTCACCGCAACCACCCTGGCTATCGCAGCCTTCATCGTTCCTTACTGCTTCGGCCTGAACCCTGCGCTCCTCTTTGTTGAGGGTACCACTATTTTTGCTGGTGTTCAGGTTATCATCACCGCTTCCCTCGGCGTCTTCGGCGTGGCAGCCGGTCTCCGCGGCTACATCTTCTCCAACCTGAAGGTGTGGCAGAGACTGGTCATCATCGCCGGCGGCCTGCTGATGATCGATGCTGGCGCTCTGACCGATATCGTTGGTATCGTTCTGGTCTTCGGCGTTTGCTTCCTGAGCAAGATGGCTGGCAAGAAGAACACTCCCGCAGCAGCTTAACTGACATGAAAAAACCGTTGGTTTTCAGGATCCTGAAAACCAACGGTTTTTATTATGTCCTCATTCAAAATTCATCAGCAGATCAGCAGCCGGGTTGGAGTTGGTGGCCAGCCGCATCATGTCGTAACGGGTGTGTTCCCCCATGTTCATCTTGATGCGGACCAGGTTGTCGTCCCGCTCGTCGTGGAGCAGGTCCGGGACGATGGCCACACCGTGGCGGGCCCGGACCATGAGGAGCTGGGCGTTGGTGGAGTTGGTCTGGGAGACCCGTTCGGGGACCACACCGAACTCCTTCTGGAGCATCTCCTGGAGCATGTCGATGGAGTTGGGGCCGTCGTTCTCACAGTTGGTCACCAAACACTCTCCCTGGAGGATGGCAGCAGCATCCCCGGGGGGATACTTTTCTGCAATGGACCGATCGGCCACCAGATAGTTGGTGGACTCGAACATGGACCGGGAGAGGAGGGCCTCCTTGGAGAAGGCATCCTCGCAGAGCTTGTTTCCCAGGATCACGTCCAGTTCTCCGGACTTGAGCTTCTCCACCAGGGTGCTGTAGGCAAACTGGAAGATGTCCACCTTGATCTCTGGGTGTGTCACCAGGAAGCGGGAGAAGAAGTCCTCGGTTCGGCGATACTCATACATGCCGATGCCCACCTTCACATAGCCACTGTACTGCTCCTGAATGGCAACCATGCGCTTCTTGGTGTCGTCGTAGTACCGGAGCATGAAGGAGGCCCGCTCATAGAAGAACTTGCCTGCGTCGGTCAGGGAGACCGAGTGGGCGTTCCGGTTGAAGAGCCGGACCTGGAGCTTGTTCTCCAGGGAAGCGATATACTGGCTGATGGCCGTCTGGGTGACCGAGTGGGTGGCCGCCGCCTGGGTGAAACTCAGGCATTCTGCCAGAGTGATGAAGTATTCGATTTTCTTGTTTAACATAAAGATCCCCTCCGTAAGCCTGGAAAGGCAGAACTGTATAGTCTGATTGTACACTACTTTTTCCAAAAAGACAAATGGGATTTTACCGTGATTTTGAATTGACACATTTCTCAGTATCTGGTATGATATATAAGGTAAAATTGCAACATAATGCGCAAAGGAGGAAGAAAACCTATGAAGCTTCTTCTGAATAACGTCACGGTGTTCCGGAACAACGCAGCTGAAAATGTCTCTGTTCTTGTTGACGAGGGCCGTATTATTTCCATTTCCAAGGAAATGCCCGTTGTTTCCGATGCACGTGTTATTGAATTTGATCATGGTTGTTTGTTCCCGGGTTTCGTAGATGTGCATGTGCATCTTCGTGAGCCGGGTTTTTCGTACAAAGAGACCATCGGCACCGGCACCAGGGCGGCAGCCCGGGGCGGCTTCACTTCTGTCTGCTCCATGCCCAACCTGAAGCCTGTGCCTGAGAGTGTTGAGACCCTCCAGCAGCAGCTGGACATCATCACAAAGGATGCCCTCATCCATGTCTACCCCTACGGCGCCATCACCGCAGGCCAGAAGGGCGAGGTCATGGCCGACCTGGAGGGCATGGCCCCCAATGTGGCCGGTTACTCCGACGACGGAAAGGGTGTCCAGAGCACCGAGATGATGAAGGAAGCCATGGTTCGTGCCAAGGCCCTGGGAAAGAAGATCGTGGCCCACTGCGAGGATGAATCCCTCCTCCACGGTGGTTACATCCACGACGGCGAATACTGCCGGGCCCACGGCCACAAGCCCAACGTTTCTGCTAGCGAGTGGAAGCAGGTGGAGCGTGACCTGGAGCTGGTCCGGGAGACTGGTGTCAGCTATCACATTTGCCATGTCTCCACCAAGGAGACTGTGGAGCTGGTCCGCAAGGCCAAGGCCGAGGGTCTGGATGTGACCTGCGAAACCACCCCCCACTACCTGGTCTTCAACGACTCCATGCTCCAGGAGGATGGCCGCTTCAAGATGAATCCCCCCATCCGCAGCGAGGAGGACCGACAGGCTCTCATCGCCGGCATCCTGGACGGCACCGTGGACATGATCGCCACCGACCACGCCCCCCACTCCGCCGAGGAGAAGTCCAAGGGTTTGGCCGGCAGCTACTTCGGCATCGTGGGTCTGGAGACTGCCTTCCCCGTGCTCTACACCGAGCTGGTGAAGCCCGGCATCCTGACCATGGAGCAGCTCATCGACCTGATGTCTGCCAAGCCCGGTCAGCGGTTCGGCATCGGTTCCACCCTGGAAGAGGGGGCTGTGGCCGACCTGACTGTCTTTGACCTGAACGAAAGCTATACCGTGGACCCCGAGGACTTCCAGACCATGGGCAAGAGTTCTCCCTTTACCGGTCGTACGGTTTTTGGAAAATGCCTGCTGACCCTCTCCGATGGTGAGATCGTTTGGCAGGAAGAAGGAGGAAACTAAGCTGTGAAACGAGGCCTCTTTACTGTAGAAATCAATGAGATGCTGGCCCCCGGCACCTTCCGGATGGTCCTGGCAGGGGACACCTCTGCCATCACCGGACCCGGCCAGTTCGTGAACATCGCCCTGGAGGGTAAGTTCCTCCGCCGGCCCATCTCCGTCTGCGACTACGCAGAGGGCAGCCTGACCATCGTCTACAAGGTGGTGGGCAAGGGCACCGACCAGATGAGCCAGATGCCCGCAGGGACCAAGCTGGACATCCTCACCGGTCT
This sequence comes from Ruminiclostridium sp., assembly GCA_017547425.1. GTDB lineage: Bacteria > Bacillota > Clostridia > Oscillospirales > Oscillospiraceae > Evtepia. The sequence goes on along the minus strand of JAFYPT010000191.1, from coordinate 28,182 downwards.
GGGCAACGGCTATGACCTGGAGAAGTCCGGGGACACCCCCCTGCTTATTGGCGGCGGCGCCGGTGTGCCCCCCATGTTCAATCTGGCCAAGCAGCTGGTGGTCCAGGGCAAGAAGCCCTCTGTGATCCTGGGCTTCAACAAGGCTGAGGAGCTCTTCCTGAAGGAGGAATTCGAGGCACTGGGCGTCACTGTCACCGTGGCTACCGCCGACGGATCCCTGGGCATCAAGGGCTTTGTCACCGATGCCATGCCTGCAGAAGGCTACACCCACATCTACACCTGCGGCCCCGAGCCCATGCTCAAGGCCATCTATGATAAGTCCGTGACCTCCGGCCAGTTCAGCTTTGAAGAGCGCATGGGCTGCGGCTTCGGCGCCTGCATGGGCTGCACCTGCAAGACCAAGTACGGCAACAAGCGGATCTGCCGGGAAGGCCCCGTTCTGGAGAAGGAGGAAATCATATGGTAAAGACCGCAGTCACCCTCAGCGGCGTTCAGCTGGATAACCCTGTCATCCCCGCCAGTGGCACCTTTGGCTTCGGCTATGAGTTCGCCGAGTGGTATGACATCAACTGCCTGGGTGCCATCAGCGTGAAGGGCACCACCCGGGAGCCCCGCTTCGGCAACCCCGCTCCCCGCATTGCAGAGACCCCCGGCGGCATGCTCAATGCTGTTGGTCTTCAGAACCCCGGCATCGACAAGGTGGTGGCTGAAGAGCTGCCCCGCCTGCGTGAGATCTACTCCAAGCCCATCCTGGCAAACATCAGCGGTTTCTCCATGGATGAGTTCGTGGAGTGTTGTGCCAAGGCGGATGCATCCCCCCACACCAACATCATCGAGGTCAACGTCAGCTGCCCCAACGTCCACCACGGCGGCATGAGCTTCGGCACCGACCCCAACATGGTCTACAATGTCACCAAGTCCGTGAAGGCGGTCTGCCACAAGCCCGTGTATGTGAAGCTGTCCCCCAACGTCACTGACATCGTCTCCATCGCCAAGGCCTGCAAGGAGGGTGGCGCAGACGGTCTGAGCCTCATCAACACCCTCATGGATATGCGTCTGGACATCAAGAAGCGCAAGCCCATCCTGGCCAACCTCACCGGTGGTCTGTCCGGTCCCGCGGTCTTCCCCGTGGCTGTCCGCATGATCTGGCAGGTGTATGAGGCTGTGAATCTGCCCATCATTGGCATGGGCGGCGTCCAGACTGCAGAGGACGTCATCGAAATGATGCTGGCCGGCGCTACCGCTGTCCAGGTGGGTGCGGCCAACCTGGCCAACCCCTACGCATGCAAGGAGATCATCGACAATCTGCCCGTCGTTATGGAACGTCTGGGAATTCATGACTTAAAAGATATTATCGGAGGTGCCCACTAATGGGAAAAGACGTCATCATCGCTTGTGATTTTAGCAGCAAGGAGGAGACCCTGGCCTTTCTGGACAAGTTCTCCGGCAAGAAGCCCTATGTGAAGATCGGTATGGAGCTCTTCTACGCAGAAGGTCCCTCCATCGTCAAGGAGATCAAGGCCCGTGGCCACCAGATTTTCCTGGACCTGAAGCTCCACGACATCCCGAACACCGTCAAGAAGTCCATGAACGTCCTGTCCCGCCTGGACGTTGACATGGTGAACCTCCACGCAGCCGGCACCCGCGCCATGATGGAAGGCGCTTTGGAAGGCGTGACCCGTCCCGATGGTACCCGTCCCCTGGTCATCGCTGTCACCCAGCTCACCTCCACCAGCGAGGAGCGCATGCAGGAGGAACTGCTCATCAACGCTCCCATCGACCAGACCGTCATGCACTACGCTGCCAACGCTGCCAAGGCTGGCCTGGACGGCGTGGTCTGCTCCCCCATGGAGGCAGGAAAGGTCCATGAGACCTGCGGCGCAGGCTTCCTGACCATCACCCCCGGCATCCGCTTTGCCGACGGGGAGAAGGGTGACCAGGTCCGTGTGACCACCCCCGCTCAGGCCAAGGAGATCGGCTCCGACTACATCGTGGTGGGCCGTCCCATCACTGGCGCTGCCGACCCTGTGGCAGCTTACGAAAGATGCATCGCCGAGTTTGTCGGCTAAGACCATAACGAGGAGGATTTCAACATGAAGAATACCATTGCAAAAGACCTGCTGAAGATCCAGGCTGTGTTCCTGCGTCCCGACGAACCCTTCACCTGGGCCAGCGGCATCAAGAGCCCCATCTACTGCGACAACCGCCTGACCCTGTCCGACCATCAGGTCCGTACCGACGTGGAGTCCGGTCTGGCTGCTCTGGTGAAGGAGCACTATCCCGAAGCTGAGGTCCTGATGGGCACCAGCACCGCTGGTATTGCTCACGCTGCCATCACCGCTCAGATGCTGGAGCTGCCCATGGGCTATGTCCGCTCCGGCGCCAAGGACCACGGCCGCAAGAACCAGATCGAAGGCAAGCTGGTCCCCGGTCAGAAGGTTGTCGTTGTGGAAGACCTGATCTCCACCGGCGGTAGCGTTCTGGAAGTCGTTGACGTCCTCCGTGAGGCTGGCGCAGACGTTCTGGGCATCGTCAGCATCTTCACCTACGGCATGAAGAAGAGTGTGGACCGTCTGGCAGAGGCTCAGGTCAAGAACGTGAGCCTGACCGACCTGGACACCGTGGCCACCGTGGCAGCAGCCGAGGGCTACATCCGTCCCGAGGATCAGGACCGCCTGATCGCCTTCCGCAACAACCCCTCCGACGAGAGCTGGATCAACAAGTAATTGTCCCCCAGCGGCGTTTGCCTTAAATTTTCGCGAAAGGAAGGGTCAACCCCATGAAACGTGATCTGATCGACATCACCGACTTATCTGTGGCCGAGATCGATGAACTCATCGCTGTGGCAGAGGACATCATCGCAAACCCCGACGACTACCGGGAAAAGTGCCGCTATAAGAAACTGGCAACCCTGTTCTACGAACCCTCCACCCGTACCCGCCTGAGCTTTGAGGCCGCCATGTACGAGCTGGGCGGTCAGGTCCTGGGCTTCTCTGATGCCACCAGTTCCTCCGCCACCAAGGGCGAGAGCGTGTCCGACACCGCCAAGACCGTCAGCTGCTTTGCGGATATCATCGCCATGCGCCACCCCAAGGAGGGCGCACCCCTGGTTGCTTCCATGCATGCCTCCATCCCCGTCATCAATGCCGGTGACGGCGGCCATCACCACCCCACCCAGACCCTGACCGACCTGCTGACCATCAAGCGGGAGAAGGGCCGTCTGGACAACCTGGTGGTGGGCTGCTGCGGCGACCTGAAGTTTGGCCGCACCGTTCACTCCCTCATCGGCGCCATGGCCCGCTATGAGAACGTGAAGTTCGTGCTGATTTCCCCTGAGGAACTGCGGATCCCTGAGAGCGTCCGCACTGACCTGCTGGAGCGCAACGGCATTGAGTTCGTTGAGATGACCTCCCTGGAAGAGGCTATGCCTCAGCTGGACATCCTCTACATGACCCGCGTCCAGCGTGAGCGATTCTTCAACGAGGACGACTACGTCCGCCTGAAGGACAGCTATATCCTCACCCCGGATAAGCTGTCCACCGCTAAGTGGGACCTCTCCATCCTGCATCCCCTGCCTCGTGTCAACGAGATTTCCGTGGCCATCGACAACGACCCCAGAGCCTGCTACTTCCGTCAGGTCCTCTGCGGTAAGTTCATCCGCATGGCACTGATCCTGAAACTGCTGGAGGTGGATTGAGCATGATCATCGGAACCATTGTGGACGGCATCGTCATCGACCATATCCCCGCCGGCCGGGGCATGTACCTCTATGATAAGCTGGGTCTGGACAAGTTGGAGTGTGAAGTGGCCGTCATCAAGAACGCACCCAGCGGTAAGTACGGCAAGAAGGATATCCTGAAGATCAACGAGGTCATCGACCTGAACTATGATATGCTGGGCTATATTGACCCCAACATCACTGTCAACATCATCCGCGGCGGCCAGCAGATGGAGAAGATCCATCCCCTGCTGCCTGAGACCATCACGGATGTCATCCGCTGCAAGAACCCTCGCTGCATCACTTCCATTGAGCAGGAACTGCCCCACATCTTCCGTCTCACTGACCGGGAGAACAGCGTCTACCGCTGCATGTACTGCGACACCATGGGCGGCAAGAAGTAATTTCACCCATCAAAAGGACCTGCTTCGGCAGGTCCTTTTCTGCATTGTATTGGGATGGAAAGTATGGTAGAATAAATGGAGCCGATGTTGCGGTGGTATGGTGCGATACACAGCCTTTCGCGAGCATTGAGGACATGTTTTTCCAAAGGAAAGGATTTGATTCGATGAAAGGGAACCCTGTTGTAAACCGTAATTTCCCGCCGGATTTTGTCCGGGCTGCGGCTGTGGTTTCCGTTTTGGCTGTTCATGTGTTTCTGAACACCGGATTTTATGAAACACCCTGCGTGGGTACTGCCATGACCCTGTTGGCTTTGGTACGCACCCAGCTGATGGTCTGCGTCCCTCTCTTTCTCCTGCTGACCGGCTATCTGCAGGGGAGGAAAACCTGGAGTCCGAGCTACTACAAAGGACTGGGAAAGATTCTGGGAACCTATCTTCTGGCCTCGGTGTTCTGCTGCCTGTTTCGGGCGGTGTGGCTGGATGGACCGTGGAACCCGATCGAATGGCTGCGGGGGATCCTGAACTTCTCCGCTGCGCCCTACGCCTGGTACATTGAAATGTACATCGGTCTGTTTCTGCTCGTTCCTTTTTTGAATGCTGCATGGAATGGGCTGCCCGGTGAGAAGGCGAAGCTGGCGCTGGTGGGAACCATGGTGTTTCTCTCTGTGGCCCCCACTGTCAACGTGGTGTCTCAGTATTTTGGCTGGCAGGCAGTTCCTTCCTTTTGGGAGTCATGCTACCCTTTGGCCTATTATTATACTGGGCGGCTTCTGGCAGAAAAGGACCTGACTGGGTGGTGGAAGGTTTTCCTGGGTTTGGATTTGCTGTCCGCTCTGACCGGGGGACTTCTCCATGTCTATCAGGCTGGTGGGGAACCCCTAGGCTACCTGCCCCTGACCTATTGGGGGGGTATCTTTACCTACCTGTGCGCAGTGAGCTCCTTTGTGGTCCTTTTGCGGGTGGGAGGGAGCTTCCGCAGTGCTGCCGTCAAAGGCGGCATCTCCCGGGTTGGGCAGTTGTCCCTGCCCATCTTTCTTCTATCCTGGATCCCCGACCAGCTGGTGTACCCTCTTCTCTGTCAGTGGGTGCCAGAAGCGGCCCATCGTGTGCCATGGATGGTGGTTACCGTGCCGACCATTCTTGCCCTGTCCCTGCTGCTGTCCTTCCTCCTGATGGCCATACAGTCTGGGATTGCCCGTTTTGCGTCCAGACTCTTGAGGAATGTCTGAGAGTATGCTAAGATAGAAACAATCCGTCTGCATTTGAAAGGAGTCTTATCCTATGTCTTTTGTTTCACAGCTGCCCTGGGTCCTTGTTTGGATCGTGATCCTGGTCTTCCAGGATATGAACCTGAAGAAGGGCAAAGGTTTTATGTCCCTGATCTGCATCTGGATTGCCCTGATCCTCAGTGTGGTCTGGGATCCCGCGGTCAACCTCCTTATGGGGGATGCTGCTGCCAGCATGCAGTTCGGCAGCCGGTTTTGGATCCTGTTCATCATCACGACCATCGTCCATGTGCTGAACTCCCGTAAGCAGAAGCGGGCAGCCCAGAAAGCGGTTGAGGTTTCCGCCCAGCCGGAAGAACCCAAAGAATAACAAGAAACGCGAGGGGAATCCCTCGCGTTTTTTCTTATGGATGCAGCCCCATGAGGGCCTCTTTCTGTTTCCGGGTCAGTTGTTTGATCTCCCACTCCCGACGCATGGCCTCCTCTTTGGTGTCAAAGGTCTCGTGGTAGGCCAGGGAGACCGGTCGGCGGGGTCGGGTGTACTTGGAGGCCGTCCCGGCGTTGTGGGCGGCCAGACGCTTGTCTAGGTCGTTGGTCCAGCCGGTGTAGTAGGTGCCGTCCGCGCACCGGAGAATGTAGGTGTAGTTCATCTTGCGTCCCGTTTTCCTGTGGTGTAAAATGTAGGCTCAAGTACCCAACCGAGCAAAGTAGGTATCCACCCCGTTGGCGATGCCCGTGACCATGTTGGCCTGATAGGTGGGGGTATTCAGCAGAACATCCTCTTGGGGGCTGGACATGAATCCCATCTCCAGGATGGTCACGGGGATCTGGCACCAGTTGATGCCGCTCATGGTGTCAGTCTCCCACACATAGAGCTGCTTGGCTCCTGTGGCCGCCACAAATTCCTCCAGAACGCAGTCGGACAGCAGACGGCACTGGTCGTACAGCTGGCCAATGGGATAGGGGCTCTGGGGGGTAGGGCAGAGGGTCATGGCCCCTGTGACAGTCTGGTCTTCCGACCCGTTGGCGTGGATGCGCAGGAAGATATCTCCACCGGACTGGTTGGCGATGTCTGCCCGTTCCCGGTTGCTCATGTCCACGTCGTGGCTCTCCCGGACCATCACCACCTGATAGCCCCGGGCTTCCAGTTCCGTCCGAAGCTGCTGGGCCACGGTGAGGACCAGTTCATATTCCGGGATGCCGGTGGCCACCCCGGAGGTGCCTCCGGTGACCTTCATCTTGGTCTCCGATGCCCCGGGACCAATGGGCTCCTGGTCGGTGTTGGCCCTGGCCTGATGGCCGGCGTCAATGACCACCACTTTGGGCTCCGGGGTCACAGCTTCCTGGGTCTCTTCCGGAATGATTTCGGGTTCATCGGGTTCGGTGACTTCCGTGGGAGAGGTCTCGGGTTCCGGGGTCTCCTGGGGAACAGCAGTCCCACAGCCGCCTAGGATCAGGCAGGCCGCTAATAACAAAGCAAACAGTCGTTTCATATAAAGGCTCCTTTTGATGAGGATGCCTTAGTATACCGTGTTTACCCGTATTTTTCAACAGAGAGGGAAGTATGCAGCAGATTCTCCACATCAATGGGCGGCCCATCGCCTATGAACTCACCTACAAAAAGGTCAAGAATGTGAATATCCGGGTCAGGGCGGACGGCACCGTGTCGGTCTCAGCCCCCCAGCGAGTGACCCGGGCCCAGATCCAGGCTATCCTGACCCAGCGGGGAGATTTCATCCTGGGTGCTTTGGAAAAGTGTGCCGCCCTGGAACAGATGGCTCCCAAAGAGGTCCATTACTGCTCCGGTGACACCCTTTGGCTTTTAGGGAATCCCTGTGTCCTGACAGTCCGGCAGGGGAAAAAAGACGGCGTGGAGCGGACAGAGACGGGGCTTTTGCTCACCCTCCAGGACCCGGAGAATGAGACCCTGCGGGCCAAAACTGTGGAAACCTTTTACAAAGACCGATGCCTGACAATCACCACCCGGCTGGTCCGACAGATCCAGCCTTCCCTGGAACCTCTGGGGGTCCATGTTCCCGAGGTGAAGGTCCGGTCCATGACCTCCCGGTGGGGCAGCTGCACCCCAGCCAGGAAAAAGGTGACCTTCGCCCGGCAACTGATCGAGGCCCCCTTGCCCTGTGTGGAGTATGTGGTCTGGCATGAGTTGGTCCATTTTGTTCACCCCAACCACTCGGCGGATTTCTACCGGGTCCTGGACTCCTTCCTGCCGGACTGGAAAGCCCGACGGGAACTGCTCAATTTCTATCGTTATCGACAAACACCTTGAGGAAGTACCAGGCCGCGGCAGAATCTGCCACGGCCCTTTGCTGAAAAAAGGGGAAGAAAAAAACACCGGACTTGTTGCTTTTTCCCATGGAATCCGTTACACTGGAACCGTCTATATTTACCCATATTGGGGAGGAAGATGAAATGAGAAAGATTTGGAAAAAAGCCATCCCTGTGATCCTGAGCTTGGCGGTCGCGGCCGGTCTTGCGGTCAATGCCGGTGCTGCCTTCAGCGACTATGTGGATGTGAAGGGCCACTGGGCGGAAGACACCCTCAGACAGGCCTATGATGATGGGATCCTGAAGGGCTACGATGCCTTTAACATGGCTCCCGACCACAGCATCACCACCGCCCAGGCGGTGACCGTTCTGTGCCGTGTCCTCCACGTGGAGGGACAGGCTGACACCTCTGCCTTTGACATTCCTGCAAACGCTTGGTATGCCGAAGACGTTGCCAAGGCGGTCTATGCGGGCCTTCTGGACGAAGGCGCCGTGGGTACCCTGGACCAGCCCATCAGCCGCGGCCAAGCCTTCCAGCTCTTTGGCCGGGCCTTCCAGATGACTGCCGCAGACCCTGACTACAGCCTGCTGGACCAGTTCCCCGACACTGGCTACCTGACTGGTGAGATCCGTCAGGCCGCCGCCTCTCTGGTGGAGGCCGGTGTGGTCAATGGCAGCGACGGTTCTCTTCAGGCCGACCGATCCCTGACCCGTGCGGAGTTCGCTACCATGCTCTACCGCTTGGCTGGCAACTACACCACTGCGGAGGATTACACCGACAAGGCAGGGGAGGGCACGGTTATCTCCGGTGATGCCATGCTCCATGGCCTGGTTGCCGGAGACCTTTGGTTTGACCATACCTCTGCCAATGTCTACCTGACCAACTGCGATGCCTCTCTGGTAGCCATTCGTTCTGATGAGCTTAAGAACTTCTCCATCAGCGGCATCGGCACCATTGATAAGCTCATCCTGGCCAACGGGTCCGGGGATGTGAACCTGACTCTGCCCAACGCCTATCGCGTGGGGACCCTGACGGTGGGTGAGGGCAGCGACGACGTCACCGTGGCCGGTGATATGTCTCGTGTGGAAGTGGTAGACAGCGGCCGTACCGTCTATGTGAACAGCAGCATCAACTCTCTGGCTGTTTCTGGCGACAACAACACCATCATCCTGAAGCGTGGCTGTTCCGTGGGTGACATCGTCATCCGTGGTCAGGGCAACACCCTGCAGCTGAACTCCAAGGCCGACACCCTCCTGCTGGAGGGTCGGGACAACACGGTGTCTGGCAGCGGCCGTGTCCAGGATGTGTTCCTGAACACCCAGTATTATCAGTTGAACGTTTCCAAGGGCACTGTGACCAAGTGGAGCAACTATACTCTTTCCGGTGTTACCGTATCCCTGACCAGTCCTGACCACCTGCCTGCCGGCGGCGTGCTGAAGGCAACGGCGAACCTGACCGTTCCCGAAGAACACTATGGCAAGCTGTGTACTGGTTCCTGGTATCTCAATGGGGAGCTGATGGAACAGGAATCCGTTCTGCTGGGCGTGGATACTCCTGTTTCTGCTTTTACCCCCAACTATACCCACAACATGAATCTGAACGGTACTCTGCAGTTCGTTCTGACCTATACCAACACCGACGGTGACAGCTATGACCAGAAGGCCTCTGCCTCTGTGAAGCTGGATACCTTCTCCGACCTGGGCCTGGCTGACACCACCATCACTCTGAACCTGCCCGATACTCTGGCTGCCGGAGAACAGCTATATGCAACGGCTCTTCTGGATACTCCTGAGTATGGCAAGGTCTGTTACGGTCGCTGGTATGTGGACGGTTTGGAAGTGTCCAACGGTCTCTGTACCCTGGGAAAGAGCGAACCCTATCTCCTGTTCAGATATGATTACTATTACGGCATGCCTGAGACCAGCACCGTAAAGCTGGTGCTCAGCTACACCACCGAAGACGGCCGCTATCAGGAGGTCGTCGGTACAGGTACTCTGAAACTGAGAAACTTTGCGGACAATGGCATTGCCAAAGCCACCGCTTCCCTGCAGGCGCCTGCTGTCCTGGAACCCGGTGCCACTCTGAACGTGACGGCCGACCTGAAGTATCTGGAAGCCGGTAAGACCTGCACCGCTTCCTGGTATGTGGACGGAGCTCTGGTTTCCAACCAGACGGTGACTCTGGGTAAGGACACTCCCTCCCTCAGCTACAACTACACCTATACTGAGAAGATGAACCTGAACTCTCAGGTGAAGCTGGTCCTGTCCTACACCACCCAGGACGGCCGCTGCCAGGAGGTCACCGCCTCCACCAATGTGAAGCTGAAGAATTACGGCTATCTCTACTACCACGATATGACCGAGGAAGAGTTGCTGAAGATGGTTACCAACGTCTACGCCGGCAACTACACCCTCAAGTGGGCTCAGGAACACGACTATGATCCCGAGATCAAGACCGCCTGGGTGAACCTGAAGGGATATTCCAGCAACACTGAGTATCTGGTCTGGGTGAACCTGACCTATCAGCGCGTCAATATCTTCCAGGGATCCCAGGGTAACTGGGAACTGATCCGTGAGTGCCTGTGCGGCTCCGGTGCTCCTGCCACCCCCACCATCAAGGGTGTGTTCACCACCTCCTATAAGCAGCCCTCCTGGAACTACGGTTCCTACTACTGCGGCCCCATCGTCCGCTTCTACGGCACCTCCGGCTATGCCTTCCATTCTCGCCTCCAGTACTGGCCCATGAACTCTGACCGGTACTACGATGCCAGCATTGGCTACCCTGTGAGCCACGGCTGCCTGCGCATGTACAACGACGATATCTGGTTTATGTACAATAACATCCCCAACGGCACCACCGTTGTGGTCCACTAAAACACAAAGCGCTGACCCGCCCAGGTTTCAACTTGGGCGGGTTTTCTCATGGTTGATGTTCTGGGGTCCGGGCGATAAAGGTCTCGTACAGACGGGAAATGTCCTCCCAGGTGTCTTTGTCCAGAATCCCAGTCTCCTCTCTGGCCCCCTTACTCTGGACCCAGCGGATGTTGTGGGCGGTGTTTTCGTCCAGATGACCGGTGACTGCCCCGCCCCGCACGGGATCAAACACCAGGGACAGGGCCAGAAACATCCCCTGGATGGGATAGAGGAGAGGGGTGGACTGGCCGGGCAGGATGTCGCTGCCATGGTGGGGCAGAAGGGAGACTGGACGTGGCGGAGCCAGCTGCCTTTGCACCTCTTCGTGGGTCTGGACGATAGCCTCCCAGGTGATCTGGTCCACTTCTCCAGTGACAGGCAGCCCTGCCTGCCGCTGAAAGACCATGACGGCCTCCAGGGTGTCCTCTCCGAACTGACCGTCCGGCCAGAGGCGGGGGATCTCCCGGTGGACCTGGGAGATGGCGGAAAGCATGGTCTGCAGGTCCCGGATGGGGGTGCTCAGTGGTTGGTACATAGTCTCCTCCTCTCTCAATCGCTCTGGCCATAGGTCAGGGTCTGACCGGGGAACTGGTCGGGCTGACGGGCCAGGGATTCCTGGATTTCACCGGGAGACAAGTTCCGGAAGGGGAAGAACCTGTCGTTCAGCAGCACCGTCCGGTCAATGGCCAGGAACCGATCCACCAGTACATCCCAGGTGGCCTCATCCACCACCCCGGTCTCGGGCAGACCTGTGCTTCTCTGGAGGGCGATGACGGCGTTCCGGGTTCCGTTTCCAAAGATTCCGTCAATGGTCACGAAGGGGATATCCAGATAGAACTGGGACAGGACCGACAGGAGATACTGGAGGAGGGACACCTGCTCCCGGAGACTGCTGGCGCTGAATGCCTCATAGTCAAAGCGGAGGCTTCCCAGCTGCTGGCCTTCGCTGACCAGTTCGGACAGCTGGAGGATGCCGGTGTAGATACGAACCATGGTGTACCAGGTGGCCTTTCCCAGGATGCCGTCGGGGGTCAGGTCAAAAATCTGTTGAAAGGCCCGGACGGCGGCCTGGGTCTCCGGCCCATAGTACCCGTTTACCCGAATGATCTTCGGGATGGCTGGATAGGACTGGGAGATCCGGTTCAGGGCGAACTGGGCGATGCGGATGGAGGGGCTGGCATCTCCCAGCCGCATGGCTGTGCCGGGATAGGAGGTGCGGATTTCCTGGACCGGGGCGTCCACCACGATCTCAATGTCATTGCCGTAGTAGGTGGTCAGGATCTCCAGGGAGTTGCGGCCTGCCTGAGCCAGGGATTCGCTCCCCCACTGGGAGAGGCCATCGCACTGGGACGTGGTTCCGTTGCAGAACCGGGCCGCCAGAGGCTCCACGAATCCCTGACGGCGGATATAGTCGTTAAAAAGCTCATCCACCAGGGCGCTGACGCTGTCGAAGATGTTGCGGCCCTTGATAAACTTCTGGTCATAGGCCGTGGAGGATGTGATCTGGAAGGGATGGCCCCGGCTGGGGTAAAACTCCGTGTAGACTCGGTTCAGGGCGAAGGAGATCTGGGCTAGAATGTTGGCCCGCAGGGCCGAGGGGGCCCAGGTGGGATAGATCTCGCTGGAGGCCACGTTTTTGATGTAATCCGGAAAGGGGACGGTGACGTTTTCAGCGTCGCTGTTGGGCGGACCCAGATGGACGGTGATATAGGTGGGGATGTAAGGGCGAACGGTGATGGGCATGAATGGCCTCCTTTCTCAAAGATTCTGGGGGGTGATCTCCACCGTGTCCACTGCCATCCCGTCTGCCGGGTTTTGCGGGATGAGGGGGAGACTCTGGAAGCTGGTGACACCCGGGAAGATCTGCACCCCCCGGACCACCAGCAGGTGGTAGCCAGTTCTTTCTACCCAGATATCGCAGAGGGCGAAGGGATTGGGCTGGTCTGGGCGCTGGCTGTTTTCCGGGGCGGGGCTTGGGATAGTGATGGGTGCGGTGGTCCCGCTCCGTCCACTGGTCTGGAGCGCCAGCAGATCGTTTCCCTGGGTCCCCTGGTGGGTCACGGAGATGGACGCATCCTGGACGGGGAGCTCTCCCCGGCTGGTAAAGACCCGGACGACGAGGGTTCCGGTGTCGGCCATGGTATCGACCTCCTTTCCGGCTATCCTATGCGGGCGGCCTGTCCCAATTGACTTTTTCCGGGGGATACAGTAAACTGAACGAAAAGAAAAGGAGGAGATTCGCGTGCACATTACCTTCCTTTATCATAGTTCCTTCCTTGTGGAGCTGGAGACCTGTGCCCTTCTTTTTGACTGGTACACCGGGGAACTGCCGGAAATCGACCGGTCCAAGCCTCTGTACGTCTTCAACAGCCACCACCACGGGGACCACTATTCCCCAGAAATCTTCCGCTTGGGTATGGAGAACACCTGGTATATCCTGGGCAGCTGCATCCGTCTGTCTGCCAAGCGAAAGGCGGCCTACGCCATCAACGAGGACCATGTCTTTCGTCTGGGTGGCGGCCGCACCCTGGACCTTCCCGGCCTCCATGTGGAGACCCTGACCTCCACCGACTCCGGGGTGGCTTTTCTCATCCAGGTGGAGGGCAAGACCCTTTACCACGCTGGGGACCTCCACTGGTGGCACTGGGAAGGGGAACCTGTCCAGTGGAACCGGGACATGGAGCGGGACTTTAAGAGAGAAATGGAAAAGCTCAAAGGCAACCCCATCGATGCCGCCTTCCTGGTCCTGGATCCCCGCCAGGAAAAGGACTACTGGCTGGGCTTTGACTACACCATGCGGCTGGCAGACATCCGGCATGTTTTCCCTATGCACAGCTGGGAGGAGTTCTGGATCACCAAGAAGCTCCTGGACGACCCCTGCAGTGAACCCTACCGGGGCCGGGTGCAGTTCATCCGCTACAACGGTCAGCAGTTCGAGATTTAAGCAGAGAGAAAGAGGTGTCCCTATGAAAAAGATCTTATTCCTTATGCTGACGGCAGTGCTGCTGTTAGTTGGCTGCAGCAGCTCCGACAGTTCCTCCGGCGGTCTGGAAGGCATTGCCGCCTACCCTGAGACCATGAACCTCTCCGTGGGAGAGTTTCAGACCATCCAGGTGGTTCTCACCCCTGCAGATGGGCCCCAGGACCTGATTTTCGCCACCAGCAACCAGTCCGTTGCTGTGGTGGATGTGAGCGGCAAGGTCACCGCTGTGGGGGCTGGCGCCTGCACAATCACCGTGGCATCCCAGATCGACAGCGACGTGTCCTGCTATGTGGAGGTCATCGTAGGAGGGGGGCAGACAGCGCCCCAGCAGACCGAGACGGTGGTGATCTCTGATGGTGATGTGGGCTATGTTCGGGAGACTGACCCCACCCGAGTCTATCCCACCTACTACCTGTCCGATGGGGAAGTGGCTGCCATGGCCCCTGAGCAGCTCCAGTTCGTCATCAACCAGATCTATGCCAAGAACGGCTACATCTTCAGCAAGGACCATATCCAGTCCTATTTCAGCCAGATGCCCTGGTATACCCCTGTGTCCAGGGATGCCAACAGCCTGAAGATGTCCTCGGTGGATCGGGCCAACCTGAACTTGCTGGTCAAGCACCGAAACAACAGCGGAAACAGTGTCTCCGACCTGGGCTGGATGTGGACCCGCTATGCGGTGGACAGCGAGCTCACCAGCAGCTATGTGGCCAATCTGTCGGACTACGACATCCAGCTGCTCATCAACACCATTTACGCCAAGAACGGCTATATCTTTGAAACCGACAGCCTCCAGGCCATGTTTGAGGGCCAGCCCTGGTATCAGGGCATCACCCGGGACGGCAAGAGCCTGAAGTTCTCTGCCCTGGACCAGAAGAACCTCCGCTTGCTTACCAGCTACCGGGGCTGACATACCGATACACCATGCCGGTCAGGCCTTTTGGGTCTGACCGGATCGTTTAGAAAGGAAGAGATACCATGACCGAAGTGGTTGCAGCCCTCATCTGGGAGGGAGAACGATTTTTGGCCTGCCAGCGGCCAGCCCATAAGGCCAGGGGCCTCCTCTGGGAGTTCGTGGGCGGCAAAGTGGAACCGGGGGAGACCAAAGAGGATGCCCTCATCCGGGAGTGCCGGGAAGAGCTGGGCATCACCCTGGAAGTGAAGGAGCCCTTTATGGACGTGACCCATGAATACCCCGACCTGACCGTCCATCTCACTGTCTTCCACGCAGCCATTGCCCAGGGGCAGCCCCAAAAGTTGGAGCACCATGACATCCGCTGGGTGACCCTTCAGGAGATGGATGACCTGCCCTTCTGCCCGGCAGATGTGGAGATCCTGGACCGCCTGCGAACCTATGACCGGAAGGAGGGGCCGCTGTGAAAAAGTATCTGATCGGTCTGATGGCTCTGCTTCTCCTTTTGGGCGGGTGCGGGGCAGATGGGGACTCCGGCGGAGAGCCTACCGCTTTTGCCCAGATCTCCCAGGAGGAGGCCAAGACCATCATGTCCACCAACCGGGAGGCGGTGATCCTGGATGTCCGCACCCAGGAAGAGTACGACGGCGGCCACATCAAGGGAGCCGTCCTGCTCCCGGTGGACGAGATCACAGCGGAAACTGCCCAGGCTGTGATCCCAACCAAAGACACCCAGGTGCTGGTCTACTGCCGCAGCGGCAACCGGAGTGTGACGGCCTCGGAGACTCTGGCAGAGCTGGGTTACACAGAGGTTTACGAGTTCGGCGGGATCATCACCTGGCCCTACGAAACGGAAACCAGATAAAGGAGGCACACGATCATGATCGTTTATTTTTCCGGCACCGGCAACAGCCGGTATGCTGCCGCCCTGCTGGCTGACCGGCTGGGGGATGAGATCCTGGATGCAGGCACACTCATCAAAGAGAAAAAGAAAGCAGAGCTGACCTCGGAAAAGCCCTGGGTCTTTGTGGCCCCCACTTACGCCTGGCAGCTGCCCAGAGTCTTTTCGGATCTCCTCCGCAATGGTCTCTTTGAGGGCAGCAAGGATGCCTATTTCGTCATGACCTGCGGTGCTGACATTGGCAGTCCCGAAAAGGAACTTTCTGCCCTCTGTCAGGTGAAGGGCTTTGCCTTCCGGGGGGTTCTGGAAGTGGTCATGCCTGAGAACTATATTACCCTCTTCGATGCCCCTGGGCAGGAAGAAGCCGCCCGGATCATCGCGGCTGCCCGCCCTGTTCTGGAGGAGGGGGCACGGCTTATTGGCGGGGGAGAATCCTTCCCAGAGCGGTCCACCGGCTTTGCAGATAAGCTCAAGAGCGGGCTGATCAACGAGATGTTCTATCCCGTGTTTGTCAAGGCCAAGGCCTTCCATGTGACCAAGGACTGCAACGGCTGCGGCCTGTGTGAGAAGCTCTGCCCCTTGAACAACATTGAACTGGAGGGCAAGGAACCCCTGTGGGGGAGTCGATGCACTCAGTGCATGGCCTGCATCTGCGGCTGTCCCAGGGAGGCCATCGAGTATGGCCGCCGGAGTAAGGGCAAGGTGCGCTATCAGTGCCAGGAATATCAGGGATAAGAGCCAGGGACAACGGGAGAATCTTCTTGTTGTCCCTGTTTTGTTCGATTGCAACCCCAGGTTGCGAATATGCAAAGGCAGGTTGGTGGACAATTGGTTTATTCCAGGCTATCCTTTGACCAGAAAAGGAGGTGCATCCCATGAGATTTGCAGAAAACTTGAGAGAACTGAGACGGGAACGAAACCTGTCCCAGGAGGGGGTGGCCGAACTGCTGGGGGTCAGCAGACAGGCGGTGTCCAAGTGGGAGCAGGGGGAGGGGTACCCTGAAGTGGAAAAACTCCTGGTGCTGGCCAGGGAACTGGGGATATCTCTGGACAACCTCATGGGGATGGAAGTCACCGGAAAATCAGCTGGGGAGATGCGGTCCATTCTCATCAACTCTCCCTACGAAAATGTGATGGTCTCCTGCTGTAAGGTCAGTTCCAGTAGGAAGATGATGGGAGGAAAGGATTCTCCTGCGTATTTCCTCTTTGGGGTGAGCAGTGGGATGTCTTCCTTCTGGGGAGAGCCCACCACCTTCCTGGGCTGGTACAGGGATCAGGATTCCATCACCAAAGAGGTGGAGGAGATTCGGCGTGCCATCCTTCGGGGTGAGCCATCCTACACCCTGCAATACAGTGTAAAGACCCAGCGCCGCTGGGGTCGTATCAAGATCGTGGAGGAGTAAAATCGTACCCTATTGCACTTCGGTGGCCCGGATGGGGAGCTGGGTGCCTCCCTACGCTACCTGTCCCAGCGGTACTCCATGCCCTATCCCCGGGTCCAGGGTCTGCTGACCGACATTGGCACCGAGGAACTGGGTCACCTCGAAATGATCGCCGCCATCGTCCACCAGCTCACCCGGAACCTCACCGACGACCAGATCGAGAACAACCCCGGCTTTGCCTCCTATTTCGTGGACCACACCGCCGGCGTCTTCCCCACGGCGGCTTCTGGTTTCCCCTGGACCGCTGCCTCCATGCAGGTAAAGGGGGACCCCATCGCCGACCTAACCGAGGATCTGGCCGCCGAGCAGAAGGCCCGGGTGACCTATGACAATATCCTCCGTCTGGCCAAGGACGACCCGGACGTCACCGACGTCATCCGCTTCCTGCGGGAGCGGGAGATTGTCCACTTCCAGCGGTTCGGCAGCGCCCTTCAGATGGTCCGGGACCAGCTGGACCAGAAGAACGTCTACTACACCAACCCTGCCTTTGATAAGTAAAAACACAGCCCCCGGAACCTTAGTTCCGGGGGCTTGTTTCGTAATCATAGCAGATGGTCAGGAGACTGTTCTCCCTGTCCCACAGGCAGTTTTCCAGCACTGCAGATGCAGCCCTGTGCTTGGCCTCCAGAGTAGCCTGGGGATATTCCAGAGAGGCGAGACTTTGTCGGAGACGGTCTTCCAATGGGGAGAGGGGATCCTCCTGCTGTTCCATCTTCCTTCGGAGATCATCTGCCAGAGCGGAGAGACTCTCCTTGTGGGCTTTGTATTCCTCCGCTGTCTCCGCCCCGCAGAGGAAGGCTTCCCGCAGTCGGGACAGTTTTCGCTCCAGGTTGGCCAACTCTCGCTGGGCAGAGGTCTCTTCTTTTGATGGGAAGACCTGGACGTCAAAATGACTCTCGCAGACGGCATCCCTCCGAAGCTGGGCCAGAAGAGCCTCCTCCAACAGCCGGACCGGAACGTGCTGGGAGGTGGTGCATTTCCCCTTGACGTACCCCCCGCACTTCATGTAGTGGGGCCGGGAGAAGATGAGCTTTCGTCCACAGGCACCGCAGCGGACCAGTCCGGCCAGCCAGTGTTTCCGGTCCTCGGCGGGCCGGGCGTACCTGCCGAACCGGACAGCGTTGGCCCGCAAAAGGTTCTGGGCGGTTTCAAAGGTTTCGGGTTCCACGATGGGAGGATGTCCACCTGGAACAATCAGGGCTTCCCCTTGGGCAGGACACCACCGGAGCTCTCCCACATAGACCGGGTTTTCCAGGATGTACTTCACCCGCCGTGCGTCCAGAGGATTGCCCCGGTGGGTGAGAATGCCGGTTTCCCTGGTCCACCGGGCGATCTTCGCCATGGAGTCCCCGTTCAGGAAACGGCGAAAGATCTCCCGGACCGCCTGGCCCTCCTGGGGGACCGGGACAAGCCTGTGGTCAGATACCCGATACCCGAAGGGTGGGGCGGTCTGAAATTCCCCTCGCCGGGCCTTTTCAGTCATGCCTTTTCGGACCTCCTCCCCCAGGTTCAGGGAGTAGTATTCTGCCATGGCCTCCAGCATGGCCTCCAGGATGAGCCCCATCCGGTCGTCCTCCAGGTGCTCGGTGATGCTCACCACCTGGACCCCGCACTGGCGGCGGAGCATGGATTTGTAGACGATGCTGTCCTCCCGGTTCCGGGCGAACCGGTCAAACTTGTGGACCAGGATCACGGAGAAGGGAGGGGGCTTTTCTTTGGCGGCGGCGATCATGGTCATGAAGGCGGGGCGGGTCACAGCCCTGCGGCCAGAGATCCCCGCGTCCACATAGATGTGTTCCGGGGCCAGTGTCATCCCGTGTTGGCTGGCGTAGTGTTCCAGGGCCCGTTTCTGGGCCGCGGGGGAGTACTCCGTCTGGTCCTCGGTGGACACTCGGATATAGCAGGCGGCGATGGTTTCCACAGGCATCCTCCTCTCTGGGGCAGTATATGCGCCGGAGGGTCCCGCATAGGATGGGAAGGAGGTGATAGCATGGGAGAAAATCTGCTGATCGCCCTGGTCTCCGGTGGCGTGACTCTGGCGGTCTGTCTCATCAACAATTTCCTTCAGCAGGGCAGGACCCGGGCCCTTCTGGAGTACAAGCTCAGCGAGCTCACCCAGCGGGTGAACAAGCACAACGACCTGGTGGAGCGGACCTACCGACTGGAGGAGCAGGTGTCCCTGTCCGACGAGCGGCTGAAGGAGCTGACCCGTCGGCTGGATAAACTGGAGGGGAAGGAGGACTGCGGCTGTTGAAGGAGATCAATGTGGAGAGCTATGTCCGAAGAGGGAACGGATTGATCCTAGTGGAGGACCTGGACCCGGAAGAGCGGGAGGCTTTTGCCTGCTGGTTGAAAGAGACCTATCTCAACGAACTCTTTCGGGGGAAGGGGAGGGTGGTCCTGAAAAAAGAAAAGCCCTGAATGCATCGCATTCAGGGCGTAGTGAATAGTGAAAAGTGAATAAGTAAAAATCGACATCCCTCTTTTGAGGAATGTCGATTTTTGGCGGAGAAGGAGGGATTTGAACCCTCGCGACGCTCAACACGCCCTACTCCCTTAGCAGGGGAGCCCCTTCGGCCTCTTGGGTACTTCTCCAGGTCCGAATTTATGAAAAATATAAAAGTGGCGGAGAGAGTGGGATTCGAACCCACGGCCCTTTCGGGTCACTGGTTTTCAAGACCAGCTCCTTAAACCGCTCGGACATCTCTCCGTATGCCTCGGTTAGATGCGAGAATTATAATACCACATCTGTTCTGAAATGTCAACCGAAAAAGCAGAAATATTTCTCGGGCAGGAGGGGCAAAACCTTTCTTCCAAAGAATCGTTCGACATTTCCCGGGGGAGAAAGGGGAGAACGGGAGTTTTTCGCAGTGGTTGGGGGGAAAGCCGTCTGCCCCGGTCGAAGACCGTCGAGCGAAAAATCTTTCCATTCCTGTGGTTTGCCGTTACAATGTGGGTGAAAAGGTTACAAAATGAAACTATTTTTGAGAGGGGAGCTTTTTATGCGGCAGATCATGCTTGGAGAGGTCGAGCAGACCGACGGGTCCGGGGGGACCATTACATGCCGGTATCATCTTTTGGTTCGAGAGATCCCGCCTCCTGTGGAAGGGGAGAGCTACGGCATCGGGGTGACCATCACCCAGACGGGGGAGCGGGAGGAGATTTGGGACATCACGGTGTGCGCCCACCGGATCCAGTCCCTGGCCGGTCTGGTCATGGGAGGCGGTGTCACCCCCTGCACCCTGCGGGATGTGGTGGACGACTGGCTTTGACACGGGACGAGGTCCTTCCGCATAGGTTGATGGGGAGATCATCCTGTGGGGAGGGAGCTTATGTCAGCAGCAAAACAGTGTATCGCGTATTTCCTGGGAGCCAATTCCGCCGAGGGATTCGTCTCCCTGTATGACCAGTGGGTGGATCAGAGGACCATCCAGGCCTTTTACACCATCAAAGGTGGGGCTGGATGCGGCAAGTCCACCCTTATGAGACGAGTGGCTGACCGGATGGAGCAGGAGGGGTACGAAGTGGAGTACATCTGCTGTTCGGGGGACCCGGATTCCCTGGACGGCATCCGCATTCCGGAAAAGGGAGCAGCCATGGTGGACGGCACAGCCCCCCATGTCCTGGACCCGGCCTACACCGGTGCCACGGGGCACTACATCGATCTGGGGGCGGGGTATGACCGAACGTCACTCTTTGCCATCCGGGAGGAGATCGTGTCCGCCGTCCAGGCCTACCGGGCCTGCTATCCACCCGCCTATCGATGCATCCGTGGGGCAAAAGATAGCTGGGACAGGGGGAGAAAGCCCCTGCGGACCCAGGAGACTTTGGACAAAACAGCCAAGCGGGCCCAGACCATCCTGAAGCGGGAGCTGAAGGGCACCCGGGAGGGGAGAGGGACCCGTCACCGCCGCTTCCTCAGCGGGGTCACCTGCCAGGGAAAGCTCCTGCTGGAAGGGACGGTGCAGACCCTCTGTCGGGAGGGATACCAGATCCGGGATGAGTATGGTCTGGCGGGAGATCTGCTGGCCTGTCTGGAACAGGGCTTCCTGGATCGGGGGTATGACGTGGTTGCCTGTCCCAGCGGCGTGGATCCCGGACGATTGGCCCACCTGCTCATTCCCGACCGTTCCCTGGCCTTTGTGACCGGAAAGGTTCCCGGGGCAGACTTCCGCACCATCCGCACCGAGAGCCTGGTGGAGAAGGAAGCCATGCAAGAGGGGCGGAGTTTCCTCCGTCTGTCCAACCGGGTGGCAGCGGAGCTGCTAAAGGAAGGGACGGAACACCTGGCCCAGGCCAAGGAGAACCACGATATCCTGGAGGAGCTTTATCACCCCTATGTGGATTTCTCCCTGGCCCAGGAGATGGCGGAGAAGATCACCAGGGAAATTCTGAACCTGCCCGACACGGTCTCCTGAGAAATCCTTGCCCTCTTTCGGCCTGCGTGGTAGAATAGCCTATCATTATTTGGAAAGAAAGGGGGCGGTTCCGTGGAGAGTCTCTCCATGGCAGAACTGACCATCCTGGACTGGATCGCCCAGCACTGCCACACCGCCTGGATGGACGTGGTCATGCCGGCCATCACCCATCTGGGGGATAAGGGGTATGTCTGGATCGCCCTGGGCATTGCCATCCTGTTTCTCTGCAAAGAGGAGCAGGCCACGGGAGCCCAGGTCCTGCTGGCTCTCATCCTGAGTCTGGTCATTTGCAACCTGATCCTGAAGAACGCCGTGGACCGCATCCGTCCCTGCGACCTGAAGCCGGTGACAGACCTGCTCATCCATCGGCCCCATGACCCGTCCTTCCCCTCGGGACACACCTCGGCCTCCTTTGCGGCGGCGGTGGTGCTGATCCTGAACCGGTGGAGGGGACGGTGGGCGGCTCTGGGTCTGGCGGTTCTCATCGCTTTCTCCCGGCTTTACCTCTACGTCCACTTCCCGACGGATGTTCTGGGAGGAGCCCTGGTGGGTGCCTTCTGCGCCTGGCTGTCGGTCGCCCTTTGGAAGAAGTGGCTGGGGAGGGTCAAACCATTTTCATTGCTCAGTCAGCGGAAATAAAAAAGCTCGAGTCTGAAAGACTCGAGCTTTTTTGCTTACTTGCCAAGAGCGGCGTTTTTGTCGCAGGCAGAGATGACCGCATCCATGAAGGCGGCGTGGACACTGCGCTGCTCCAGGGTACGGACGCCCTGAATGGTGGAGCCGCCGGGGCTACAGACCTCGTTTTTCAGCTGGGCGGGGTGCTTGCCGGACTCCAGGACCATCTGGGCAGCACCCAGCAGGGTCTGGGCGGCGTACTTCACCGCGTCGGGGCGGGGGAGACCGCAGGCCACACCGCCGTCGGCAATGGCATCGATGACCATATAGACGAAGGCGGGACCGCAGCCGGAGACCGATGCGCCCACGTCCATGAGGGACTCTTCCAGATGATAGAGCTGACCGGCTTTGCCCATAACGTGGAGGAAGCCCTCCAGGATCTCAGGGGTGACAGCGGCGCTGACTTCGTACAGGACCACGCCCTGGCCCACAGCCACGGGAGTGTTGGGCATGATGCGGATGACGGGGCAGTCCATGCCGGCCATCTCCTGGATTTGGCTGATGGTGAGACCTGCCGCCATGGACACCAGGATGGGTGCCTCCTGGCGGGAGGCCAGGTCAGCCTTGATGCTCTCCAGCATGCCGCCCATCAGGTGGGGCTTGACGCCCAGGAAGAGGTAGCGGCTCTCCAGAGCGGCCTCTTGGTTGGAACCTGCGGAGAAGCCCAGTTCCTGGGCCAGCTCCTGAGCCTTTTCCAGGCTCTTGTCAGAGAGGATGCCGTCCTTCAGGGTCTGGCTCACTGCCCGGGCGATGGCGCCGCCCATGTTGCCGGTGCCGATGAGGCCGAAGGTATATTTCATGGAAATCACTCCTGTTCTTTGGTATGGAATACACTGCCATTGTATCACAGGAAACCTATGGCAGGCAAGGAAAACGGTGGGGAAAAGCAGAGTTTTTTCTTGTCAGAATGATATAAGGGAATCTGCTATTCCGGCGTGGTTTTGTTCTCCTGTCCAAGGTTTTTCCAGAAGGGAAAAAGTCCCTTGCATCAATGGTTTTCTTAGGGTACAATGCCACCTTGGGAGGCGATTGCCATAAAGGAAATGCTCAACGAAATCAGCCTGCACAGCCGTGCCGGCACCAACTGCGCCAAGTGGGACGGACTGTCCTTTACCTTTGGCCAGGAAGACCTGCTCCCCCTGTGGGTGGCAGACATGGACTTTAAGGTCGCCTCCTGTATTCGTGAGGCTCTGCATGAGGCTGTGGACCAGGGCGCCTTTGGTTACTATCAGCTCCCGGACCGATTCCTGGACAGTGTTCTCCACTGGGAAGAGACCCGTCACGGGAACACCCTCCAGCGGGAATGGCTTCGTACCACCCCTGGTGTGGTCACTGGCCTCTATCACCTGGTCCGGGCCATCACCCAGCCGGGGGACGGCATTCTGGTGCAGCCTCCCGTTTACTACCCCTTCTATCGTATCATCCGGCAGACCGGGCGTACGGTGGTCTGCAATTTTCTGAAGGAAGAACAGGGCCGATATACCATCGACCTTGCGGACTTTGAGGAGAAACTCAAGTCCGGACAGGTAAGGGTCTTCCTGTTGTGTTCTCCCCACAATCCTGTGGGCCGTGTCTGGACCCGACAGGAACTGAAGGCCATGCTGGATCTATGCAAGCAGTATGGGGTCCAAGTGGTGGCCGACGAGATCCATCACGATATCATCATGCCCGGACACACCCATATTCCTGCTGCCACTTTGTGGGAGGGAGAGGGTAAGCCCATCACCTTCTTCTCTGCCAGCAAGACCTTCAATCTGGCGGCCATGAAGAATTCTATTCTGGTCCTTCCTGAGGAGGCCCAGCGGGAGAAGTTCGACCGGTTCGAAAAGGAACTGGGAACCGCACTGGGCAGCACCCTGGACTACATTGCCGTGACCGCTGCCTTTGAGGGTGGTGCGTCTTGGCTGGAAACGGTTCTGGCTGAGATCTGGGGGAATTATCAGTTCATGAAAAAGGAACTGGAGGAGATCCCTGGCGTGGTGGTCTCGCCCTTGGAAGGGTCCTACCTCATGTGGATCGATCTGGGTTCCCATGTGTCCCGGGAGAACATCCAGTCCTTTATTCAGGACACCTGCCGCATCGCCCCCGACTATGGCCACTGGTTCTTCCCGGAGGCCTGTGACGACTGTCACATCCGTCTGAACCTGGCGGCCCCTCATGCGACCATCCGCAAGGCGGCGGAACAAATCAAAACTGCGTTGACCCAAGCCCTGGGCAGATAACCTGCCTCGGTCTTTTTAAGAGTATCCATATTATTTTCTCAAATAGGAAAGGAAGAAAAACCATGGAATTTCTGCACACTGACAAGGCACCTGCCGCACTGGGCCCCTACTCTCAGGCAGTGGAAGCCGGTGGATTCGTGTACACCTCCGGCCAGCTGGGCATGATCCCCGACACTGGTGAGCTTGCACACAGCATGGCTTGCCAGACCGTTCAGGCTCTGGAGAACCTGTCCAACGTTCTGAAGGCTGCCGGCCTGTCTCTCCAGGACGTGGTCAAGACCACCTGCTACCTGAAGGATATGGAGGATTTCTCCCTGTTCAACGAGATCTACGCCCAGTATTTTGGCGACCATAAGCCCGCTCGCTCCTGCTTTGCCGTGGCACGTCTGCCCAAGGACGCAATGGTTGAGATCGAAGCGGTTGCAGCCAAGAAGTAAATATAATTTGACTGAAAAGAGGCTCGTCTTGCTGACGAGCCTCTTTTACGTTACAATATAGAAAAAACGGAAAGGAGCCTGACCATGAAACTGCTCCATTGTTCCGACCTGCACATTGGCAAGCGGGTCAACGAATTTTCTATGCTGGCTGACCAGCGTTACATATTAAAACAAATCCATGACATGGCCGTGGCCAAAGAGGTGGACGGCGTCCTCCTGGCGGGAGACCTCTATGACAAGCCCATTCCCCCTGCCGAGGCGGTGGGTCTGCTGGATGAATTTCTCACGGGACTGGCCCGGGAAAAGATTCCGGTCTTTGCCATCAGCGGCAACCACGACTCCCCCGAGCGGCTCAATTTTGCATCCCGTCTCATGGATGCCCAGGGCATTCACCTGGCGGCGGTCTACCAGGGGGCAGAGCCCCCAGTGGTGCTGGAGGATGAACACGGCCCGGTGAACCTCTATCTGCTGCCCTATCTGAAGCCTGCCCTCCTTCGGCATGTGTACCCGGAGGCGAAGGTCTCTACCTATGAGGAGGCCGTGTCCTATGCCATCGGTCAATGGAAGATAGACTCCGCTCAGCGGAATGTTCTGGTGGCCCATCAGTTTGTGATTGGAGGCAGCACCTGCGAGTCTGAGGAACTATCTGTGGGCGGCCTGGATCAGATTTCTTCCCAGGTTTTTGAACCCTTTGACTATGTGGCCCTGGGGCATCTCCATGGCCCCCAGAAGATGGGCCGGGAGACCATCCGCTATTCCGGGTCTCCTCTGAAATACTCCTTCTCCGAGTGCAGCCATGTGAAGTCGGTCTGCCTGGTGGAACTGGGGGAAAAGGGGAAAACGGCCATCCGACTGATCCCTCTGGAACCCATTCGGGACCTGCGGGAGGTCCGGGGTTCCTATGAGGAGGTCACCGCCAAGAACTTCTACGACGGAAGCAACACCCAGGACTACCTGCACATCATCTTAACCGACGAGGAGGATGTGCCCGAGGCCATGGGCCGTCTCCGGGCCATCTATCCCAACTTGATGAAGCTGACCTATGACAACAAGCGGACCCAGATCGTCCAGGAGATCACCGGGGCCCGGGCTCCCGAGGAGCGGACACCCCTGGAACTCTTCCGGGACCTGTACCAACTGCAGAACAACCAACCCATGAGCCAGGAACAGGAGGATTTCCTAACGGAACTCATGGAGAAAATTTGGGAGGGACGGCCATGAGACCTATCACATTGACCATGTCGGCCTTTGGTCCCTACGGCAAGGAGACCGTCATCGACTTCTCCCAGTTGGGCCAGCGGGGCCTGTACCTCATCACCGGCGACACCGGCGCCGGCAAGACCAGCATCTTTGACGGGGTGACCTTTGCCTTGTATGGCGAAGCCAGTGGAACCAACCGGGAGCCCTCCATGTTCCGCAGTACCTACGCAGACCCGACTGCTCCTACCTTTGTGGAGCTGACCTTCCAGTGTCGGGGGGAGACCTATACCGTTCGCCGGAACCCCGAGTATCTCCGTCCTGCCAAGCGGGGGAGCAAGCTGGTCAAGGAGAAGGCCGATGCCCAGCTGACCTTTTCCGATGGCCGTCCTCCGGTGACGGGGGCCAAAGACGTGACCGCTGTTGTCTGTGAGATCGTGGGTCTGGACCGGACCCAGTTCTCCCGGGTGGCCATGATTGCCCAGGGAGAGTTCCTGAACCTCCTGCTGGCTAAGACGGAGGAGCGGAGCAAGATCTTTCGGGAGATCTTCCATACAGGACCCTACCAACAGCTCCAGGAGGCCCTGCGGGCTGAGGCGGCCAAGGGCAGGGGAGACTACGAGGCCCTGACCCAGAGCATCCATCAGTATATGGACAGCGTTCGGGTCCGGGAAGAGGACCGGGAGGCCTGGGAGGATGCCGTCAACCGGGAGGACGTTCTCCCCATGCTGGAGACCATCCTGGCTTGGGACAGTGAGGAACTGACCCGCCTGACCCGGGAAGAGGCATCCCTTACCCGGCAGGTCGGGGAACTGGACCGGGCCATTGGCCAGGGGGAAGCGGTGGAGAAGGCCCTTCGCGACCTGGAGGAGATCCGAGAGGCTCTTCCCGGGCTGACCTGGCACTTGGAGGAACTCACTGTCGACTGGGAAACCGCCAAGGGCCAGGAGGATGCCCTCCAGCAGATGGCGGTGGAGATGGAGACCCGCACCCTTCAGCTGAATGTCTATGACGAGCGGGATGCCCTGACTCGTCAAACGGATGATACCAATAAAAAACTCACAGCCGAAAAGACCCTGACAGAGAAAGAGAGGGTCCGGGCCCAGACTCTGGAGGAGGAGCTTTCCCGCCTTCAGCAGGAACAGGCCCACCTGACCGGACTGGACCAGCGGGAGGAACTGCTGGCCCATCAGCGAAAGTCTTTGGAAGGCAGGAGGTTAGACTTGAACAAGCTGGGGGACCTGCTCTCCCGTCATCAGAAGCTGGAAAAGGATCATGAGAAAGCCCTGCAGACCTATTTGTCCTCCATGGAAGCTCTGGCCCACCGGCGACAGACCTACAGCGCCATGGAGCGGGCCTTTCTGGATGGGCAGGCAGGTTATCTGGCCAACCTCCTCCGGGATGGGGAGGCCTGTCCGGTGTGCGGCTCTCTCTACCATCCTACTCCTGCTCCCCAGGCTCAGGACGTCCCTTCGGAGGAAGCCCTCCGAAAGGAGAAGAGTCTCCTTCAGACCGCCGAGGACAAGGCGACTGAGGACAGCCGGTCGGCTGGTGTGGCCCGGGAACGCTGGGAGGAGGCCGGTCGTCAGGTGAGGGAATGGGCGGAACAGCTCTTTGGTCCCGATGCCATGCGATCCCTGCCTGACCATCTGGAAGAGGCCGTGGCCCACCAGCGGCAGACGGGGGAGATCCTTTCCCGAGAAGAAGCCTTTTTGAAAGAGCAGAAGGCCCGTCAGCGCCAGCTTTCTGCCAGAATGCCGGAACTGCTGGCGGAGACCCAAAGGGTCCGGGAGGCCATCCAGGAAGGGGAGAAGACCATTGTCTCTCTGGAGAGCGCCCTGTCCGGGTTGATAGAACAATTACGTCAGAAAGAACTTGGGTTGGAGTTCCCCACCCGCCGGGAGGCGGAAGCTTACATCCAGACCCTGAAACAAGCCCATGAAGATGGCCAACGGGCCATGGACCAGGCCAGAAGGGCCTGGGAAGGGGCCAAACAGGCCTTGGAACAGGGGAAGACCCAGGAGAAGACTCTGGTCGACCAGCTGGCAGGTCTTTCTGCTGTGGATATTACCGTCCTTCGTGCCCAGCGGGAGACTGTTAAGCTGTCCCAGGAGGAATTGAGCCGCAAGAAGGAGGAACTTCTCACCCGATACGATGCCAACCTGCGGGCCAAAGAAGCCTTGGCTTCCCAGCTGGCCAAGCGGAAGGAGTCGGAGGCGAAGTGGACCTGGGTTCGAGCCCTCTCCAACACGGCCAACGGCACGGTTGCCGGTAAGGACAAGATCATGTTGGAGACCTTTGTCCAAATGACCTGGTTCGACCGGATTCTGTCCCGGGCCAACGTCCGCCTCATGCACATGACCGGCGGCCGCTATGAGCTCCAGCGGAGAAAGGAGGCTGCCAACCTGAAGAGCCAGAGCGGCCTGGAACTGAATGTGCTGGACCAC
>JAFYPT010000190.1 GCA_017547425.1 Ruminiclostridium sp. | reverse complement strand
GGGGGAGATGATGAGCTCCTTCACCAGCAGGCGGCGGGTCTGGACGAACTCGATGGCGGCACAGCCCACTTCGCCGTCCACCTCGATCTTGTAGAGGTCTGCGTTGCCCATCTGGCTGGCAAACTTCTGCAGTTCGATCCGCTCGTCGGTGTAGGACAGGTGGAAGGTACCCATCAGGTAGCTCTTGCGGATGTCGTTGTACTCCGAAGAGGAGATGGGAGCCATGGAGCAGCCCTCGGTGTCCTTGGTCAGGTTGGAGGTCAGCAGCTCGATCTTCCGGGTGCCGAAGCACTCGCTCATGCCCATAGCGGCGAAGAACCGGTGGAGGGAGGGGGAGGCAGGCACCAGGACCATGGCCTTCATGCCCTGTTCCTGCAGGAACTGGTCTGCATAGCTCAGCAGCTGCCGGGCGTGACCCTTGCCCTGGACATAGGGGTTGGTGGCCAGGGCGTAGATATAACCGACCTGGATCTCACTGCCGTCAGGAAGCTGTAGAGTGGACGGGAGCACGGCTGCCATGGAGTCGATCTCACCGTCGTCCTCTACCACTAAGACTTGTTCCGCTGTACAGAATTGCTCGAAAAACTTGTTGATGTAGACACTGGGGTCGCCGAAGCACTTCTTCCAGAGATCCTTCAGCTGGGGGATCTCAGCAGGGGTGGAGGGGCGAATGGTGATCATGGTGTAAAACCTCCTTATTTGAAATGGGCACTGCCCCCGGCTGGGGGTGTCGACCCTCAAAGAATGACTGAGGGAAAGACCGTCGTTTCCACGGCGGAGATGTTCACCTGTAAATGGTCCGGACCGTAAGAGAGCTTAGCCTTGCGCAGGCCCTCGATGCCCATGTCCTCCTCCCGGTCCAGGTAGCGGAGGGTGGGGTATTTGTCCCGGAGATACCGGGCGAAGGAGCGGTTCACCGCGGGGAATGCCCCCTGGATATCGGCCCGCGCCTTTTCAAAATGCACGTCGAAGATGGTATCGGTGAGGGGGGAACCCAGGGTGAAGCCCAGGATCTCCTCTCCGTGGCGGAGGACGATGCCCTCCAGCCCCAGTTCCTCCCGGTGGTCGATGGCACGGGTCAGGGCTTCTTCCTCGCTGCGGAGTTCTTCCTCGGAGGAACGGGACAGGGCCTCCTGCCGCCAGAGTTCCGCCATGGCCAGACAGGCCTGGGCATCGTCGTCGGTGAAGGGGGCAAAGTCCCAGTCGGGATAGTTGTCGTTCAGGCGGTTGATGTGGTTGCGCTTGGCCTGGAGCTTCTTACCCGGCAGGTCGGCCAGACGGTCGATGGCGTACTGGTAGTCGAAGCTGTCCCGCATTTCGGTAAACTCAAAGCGATGGGGCCAGCAGTCCTCCAGCCAGTTCCGGTGGTAGAGGGAGAGGCCGATGAAGCGCAGGGGCTGACCCTGGCTGCGGGCATCCTCTTCCAGGAAGTTCAGGGCGGGCAGGGGATTGCCCTTGCCCGTGGGCCACAGGTAGGCCAGACCCAGAGCGGAATGCTGAAAGCGGACCAGCACACGGTCCAGGTCCCGGGCGATCTGGGTGCCGTAGGTGTCCTGCCAGCAGAAAATATTGGTGAAGTTATAGGCGCACAGGGGAATGCCCTCTCTGCGCAGAAGGGGTTCCACCCATTGGCGGTCTTCCAGGGTGGGGCTGCGGAAAATTCTCATAAAGTGGGAAATACCTTAGATTTTAATGGTGGGGATGTCGTACTGGTTGTTCCGGGCGATCTGATCCAGGCGGATCTCCTCGGTGACGGAGGACAGGAGGTTGTAGGCCTCGCCCTGGTTCTTGGCACGGCCGGTACGGCCGATGCGGTGGACATAGTATTCCCCTTCTTCGGGGATATCATAATTGATGACCGCATCCACATCGTCAATATCCAGACCACGGGCGGCCACGTCGGTGGCCACCAGGACCCGGAGCTCTCCCTTGCGGAAGGTGGACAGGACCTTTTCCCGGACCTTCTGGCCCAGGTCGCCGTGGATGCACTGGGCGGAGATGTTCTTCATTTTCAGCAGACCGGTGAGACGGTCGGTGGTGTTCTTGGTGTTGCAGAAGACGATGACCCGGTCCAGGTTCTTCTTTTCCAGAATGTCGGCCAGCAGGTCCACCTTGCCGCCCATATCCACCTTGATGCGGTACTGGCTGATCTTGGGCTTGTTCTCCTCCACGGGACGGACCACGATCTCCACAGGGTCACGCTGGTAGACCCAGGAGATGTCCATGACTTCCCGGGAAATGGTGGCGGAGAATAACCCTAAGTTCTTGCGGTTGGGGATCTGCTTGAGGATGTGGGTCACATCCTTGATAAAGCCCATGTCCAGCATGCGGTCGGCCTCGTCCAGCACCACGGTCTGGACGTGCTGCAGGCGGACGGTCCGGCGCTTCATGTGGTCCATGAGGCGGCCGGGGGTGGCCACGATGATCTGGGGGCGCTTCTTCAGGGTGGTGATCTGCCGGTCGATGGGCTGACCGCCGTAGAGGCAGGCGATGCGGATGCCGGGGAGGAAAGCGCACAGGGAGCGCATTTCGTCCTGGATCTGAAGGGCCAGCTCACGGGTGGGAGCCAGGACCAGGCCGGTGATGTCGGTGCCTTCCGGGTCGGTGGCTTCGATCATGGGGATGCCGAAGGCGAAGGTCTTGCCGGAGCCGGTGGGGGCCTTGGCCATCACGTCTTTGCCTTCCTTAAAACAGGGGATGGCGCCGCCCTGCACGGGGGTGGCGTGGGTGAAGCCCTTCTGGTCCAGGGCCTTCATGATCCCCTCGGAGAGATTCATTTCACTGTATCGGAGGTCCAGTTCGACCTCAATGCCGTTGATTTCCATAAAACATTCCTTAATTTTTCTTATATTTTAACTATTATCATAGCACAATCGGGAAAATGTTGCAAGAGGGGAGGATTTTTTCTCTTTTTCGTAATGGGAGTTTTCCCCTGAAAAATTTTCCCCGGAATCGCAAAAACGCCGTGGCGTTTTTCTTTTATATGTGTTATTATAATAATTACGATTTTTTAGGAGTCCTCTGCTCCTTGGAAAGGAGTCCTTTTTCATGCGGAAAGCATTGGTTCTGCCTGCTGTGGCAGTGGGCGGCGGTCTCATCGGCCTGGTGGTCCGTCAGGTCTTCCTGCTCAAGGCTTTCGAGCCGGACACCGGTCTGCCTGTGAGCGGCGTGCCTGTTACCTATGCCATGTGGGCCGTGGCCCTTGTTACGGCGGCGGCCATCATCGCCCTGTCTCTGGGCAAGCACCGGACCTTCGAAAAGGCCTACACCAGCGCCTTTGGCCGGGGAAATATGGTCCAGACCAGCTGCACCCTGGCGGCTGCCGGTCTCTTCCTGGCTGCCGGTTTCTTCAACATCGAGGCCTTTGTCAGCAGCCCGGTGAACACCTTCACCATGGCCCGGGAGGTTTCCATCGTCCGGCCCATCCTGGGCGTGGTCTGCCTGGCGGCTGCCGCCGGCATCTGGTTCGTGGTCCAAGAGATGTGGTCCTTTAAGCAGGCGGCCAGCATCTGGACCCTGATGCCCGGCTTTGCCTCCTGCCTGTGGGTCATGGCAAACTACCAGAACTGGGCCCAGGACCCCACCCTGGAGAGATATCTTTTCTCCCTGGCGGCCATCCTGCTGTCCATGGTGGGCTGCTACTGCATCCCCGGCTTTGCCTTTGGCAAGGGTCAGGTGAGCCTCACCTTGATCGTCTGCCTGCTGGCGGGCACCTTCGGCATTATGGTCCTGGGTGACGGCTTGCCCCTGATGGACACCGCCCTGATTCTGGCCATGGTGTTCTACCTGGTGTCCATGGCGTCTGTCCTGCTGGCCAACGATGCCAGACCTGAGCCCCCCAAGCCGGAAGCACCCCCCACCTGCGGCGGTTCCTGCCACGGCTGCACGGGCTGCGGCCCGGTGCCTGCGGTGGAAGAAAATCTCTGACGGTTCGGGCCGATATGGAATCGGCCCCTACAACGGTCGATCTTCCGTAGGGGCGGATTCTATATCCGCCCACAACATAACGATGTAAAAACAAAGCACGAATGTGCATGGAGGTCATATACACATGGAAAGAGATCAGAAGAAGAAATTTTATATCACCACCCCCATCTACTACCCCTCTGACAAGCTTCACATCGGCCACACCTACTGCACCGTGGCCACCGACGCCATGGCTCGCTACAAGCGCCTGACCGGCCACGACGTCCTGTTCCTGACCGGTACCGACGAGCACGGCCAGAAGATCGAGGACAAGGCAAAGGAAGCCGGCACCACCCCCCAGGAGTTCGTGGACAACATCGTCCAGGGCGAGCGCGGCATTCTGGACCTGTGGAACCTGATGAACATCTCCAACGATCGCTTCATCCGTACCACCGACGACTACCACGTGGCCGCCATCCAGAAGATCTTTAAGAAGATGTACGACAAGGGCGACATCTACAAGGGCAAGTATGTGGGCAAGTACTGCAAGCCCTGCGAGTCCTTCTGGACCGAGTCCCAGCTGGTGGAGGGCAAGTGCCCCGACTGCGGCCGTGACGTGCAGGATGCCGAGGAAGAAGCATACTTCTTCAAGCTCTCCAACTACGCAGAGCGCATCCAGGACCTGCTGGAGAACACCGATTTCCTGGAGCCCCGCTCCCGCGTCAATGAGATGGTGAACAACTTCATCAAGCCCGGCCTG
>JAFYPT010000189.1 GCA_017547425.1 Ruminiclostridium sp. | reverse complement strand
GGTGGTGGTGGTGCCATAGATTATTTCAGCCGCCGTATAAACGACCTTGCCACCCTCAGACTTCGTGGTGATGGTCTTGTAGCCCACGTGGTTTCCGTCTTCGTCAATGACGTCCTCCACAACAACCTTAGTGGTCACGCCGTTCTCGGTCTTCTCGCTGGGTTCGGGCTTAACAGGCAGGGTAAAGGTGGTCTCAGGTTCAGCAGGCACCGTAGTGGTCTCTCCGGTAGCCTGAGAGGGAACTTCGCTGTGCTTGGGGGTGGTAGTGGTCTTGGTGATGGTATAACCAATGATGGTTTTGCCATCCTCGCCATAGATGGGAGCCTTAGTCATCTCGACCGTGACACCCTTTTCATTGGTAGCACTCTTGGTCACCTTGTCGCCATCGGTGGTTTCGGTAACGGTACCGAAATCCTCTACGTCCTTTGCCCAGGTGCCGGGGATCACAGGCTCGCTGCCCACAGGGTCAGCTTCCTCTCGCTCCTCGGTGCGCTGGGTCTCGCCGGTGGTGCCGGGGGTGGTCGTGGTGGTCGTGGTGGTGATGGTGTAGCCGATGATGGTATTGGTACCCTCCTGATAGACGGGCTCTTTCACAATGGTCTGATTCTGTCCGGTGGTCTTAATCTTATAGCCGATAATGGTATCGGTACCCTCCTGATAGATGGGTATTCTCTCGCTACCCTGATTGTCTTCGGTAATCGGGGTAGCACTGCCAGGTCTCATGGCTTCTATCAGCGAAAGGTCAAACATATTGCTATTTTCTGCTAGAATAGTTTGCGTGGAAACCGTGATCGTCTCACTATCCTTATTTCCAGGTTCCAGCTTCAGAGTCACATCGATCTTGTCCAGAGGATCAGGGATGTCCAGGTTTGTGTTTTCGGTCTCGGTAGGCTTGGTAGTAGTCTTCCAACCATCCTCGCCGGCACCCTCTGTGGTGTTGGTGGTTTCAGGCTTCCAGTCATCAAAGGTTTCTTCGCCCTCTACCCAGTTGTTTTTATCTGCATCCTTGTCATCTTCCCACTGGATCTCGGGGTTCTCAGGGGACAGAGGAGTCTCAGAGCCGTATTCAATATTCTTTTCCGAAGTAGAAATAATCTCCTCCTTGGTTTCGGTCTTGGTGGTCTCAGTCTTGGTGGTCTCGGAGCCTTCCGTATGACCGGTCTCCTTAGTGACCCGATCCTTGCTATCCTTTTCCACCGTCTCGGTGGCGGTCTGGCTGCCGGTCACGGTGGTGGTGCTGCCGTTGTTTTCATCGCCCGTCTTGGTCTCACCACTCCACTCGGTCTGGGTCGTGGTGGTGGTTACGCTGCCATTTTCCTGGATGGTCACATCCACAGTCACAGCAGGCTTCTCTGCGCTGCCGTCACCGGGAGCCTCGGGGATGGTGATCACAGACTCGGTTGCCGGGTCACCCTCTGCCGCGAGGGCAGGCATGGTCATCAGGCTCGCACACATACTCAGTGCCAGCATCAAAGCCATCCATTTCTTCAGGTTCTTTTTCATATAAACTTCTCCTTCCCTATCAAAGGATCCTTTCTTCCCATTACTCTATGCAACAACTTCTGTCTGCAAAGCGCTGTCCATCAAGTGGACCAGCTCCAACACGCTCCGGAAAAACTGAACCTTTCTCCGGTCATTCCAGATGACCTCGCCCTGCCAGCTTGCATTCTGCCGGAAGAGCACCCTCACCTGGAAGGTGGCCAGACGTCCTTTCTTTTCCAGCGTGACATCCGGCTTTTCGGTTCCCGGGCCGGTGCCCGGGTTAAAGGAACGGGCCGTGGTATATGCCTGGGGACGGTCGATCTCGTTGAGCAGGTCTTCCATCCGCAGCAAATATTGGGACAGACTGTGGAAGGTTTCTCCCTCCGGTCGGCCCAGGTGGTAGAATCTCCCCTGGAGCACTCCATTCTCATAGCCGTCTACACAGACCCAAGTGGTCCGGTACTCGTCACCCCATTTCAATTCGTTCATCCGGTCACCCCCTATATATAGCATTCTTTGTCTAAACTATAACAAACGAACCATTACAGAACCCATTACATTTCACATTTTTTCGTTCAAAGTTGAAATTTCTCCATTTTCTTCATTGCCCCATAGGGCCGCCTGTGATATGATATGTACAACACAAGGATTCTCTGACAGGAGATCCTCTCCGGAAAGGAAGGTGAGACCATGGACACTCTGCGCGTAGAAATGCTGAACGGGTTCACCCTGCGTTGGGGCGAGAACCGCATCGACGACAAAAAGACCCGCTCCCGGAAAATGTGGCTGCTGCTGGCCTATCTCATCTACCACCGGGACCGCCCAATCCCTGCCACCGAACTCTATGAGCTCCTTTGGGGGGAAGAGGAAGCCAAGGACGACCCCCAGAACGCCCTGCGGGTCCTCCTCCACCGCCTGCGCACCCAGCTGGACCAGCTGGATGCTTCCGCCGGTCACACCCTCGTCACCCGCAGCAAAGCAGGTTACCGCTGGAATCCCGACATCCCCGTGGTGCTGGATGTGGAGGTCTTTGACCAGCTCTGCCAGGAAGGAAGCAACACCAAGATCCTTGGGCAGAAAACCGCCCTCAATCGGCAGGCTCTGGCCCTGTACAAAACCGGTTTTCTCCATAAACTCTCCAACGAACCGTGGGTGCGCACCCTGGAAGTCATCTACCACGACCGTTACCTGGATGTCGTTCGGTCCCAGCTCCAACTGCTGACCGAGGCCCAGTTCCTGGAGGAGACCATCGAGGTCGCCCGGACCGCTCTGACCCACGAGCCCTTCAGCGAAAGCCTGTGGTACACCCTGGTCAGCAACCTTCTGGCCTTGGGTCGCCGCCGGGAGGCCATTGATGCCTACGAGCAGGCCCGCGAGACCTTCGTCAGCAACCTGGGCACCATGCCCGCTGAAGAACTGCGCAAGCTGTACTATGCCGCCATCCAGGACACCCACAGCCACATTGTCCCCATCGACGATCTGTATGACGAGATGCGCAACCGGGATCCCGGCAAGGGAGCCCTTCTGTGCGACTACGATTTCTTCGTGACCATCGTCCACTCCACTGCCCGCACCATCTCCCGCAGCGGCGTCACCGCCCATTTGGTTCTGCTGACCGTGGGCGGCAAGCTCGGCCGAGCCCTCTCCAAGCGAAGCGCTGAGCACGTAATGAAGAGTCTGCTGGAAGAGGCCCGCGGCAATCTCCGCCGCGGCGACGCCATCACTCTCTGCAGCACCTGCCAGTATGCCATCCTTCTGCAGATGGCCAACTACGAAAACAGCTGCATGGTTTGCGAACGCATCATCAGCGCCTTCCATCGCAAGTACCCGCACTCTCCCGCCGAGATCCGATACACGGTCAAGGGGATCGAAAGCGAACGTTGATATGCAGATCCTGCGTGAAATCATATTGACAGGTTGTTTCTCCCGTGATATCATGACAAAAATGGGCCAGTTTTTCCTGGCCATCCCATTTACGCACTGTTCGAGCGCCGGAAAACAGATGGTTTCCCTGCACTCAAGCGATAATAGCAAAGCAGCCGAAAGACTGTGACGCAAAGCTATAGGGCCTAACCCCGAACGGGCATGGCAGCCAGTTGCCGAAATGAGTTACCTGTGAAACGGAGCATCCGTGTTCTAGGCGCTCTTGTCATGCCCTTTTTTAGATAAACCCAGCAATCAACCAAGGAAGGAGGTACGAGCATGATTTTCCTCGGTGATTATTTTTCCATCGGCCTGGTCATCGTGCTGTTTGTGTTCTTTTTTGACAAAAACCATTACCACACAAAACCCAGCCAGATCTTCATGGCCTGCCTGGGCCTCACAGCGCTGACCGCTGTGACCGACCTGATTTCCGGCCTCCTGATGCGCGCCGAATATGTCCCCCTCTGGCTGAATGTGGGTGTCAACAGCCTTTACTTCGTCATCAATCTTATGACCACATCCGCTTTTGCTCTGTATCTCTTTACCAAGATCCTGGAGCATTCTTACGACGACCACTGCATGACCTATGCCAAGCGGGGACTTCTCATCCTGTTTACCGTTTATATGGTCTTCGTTCTTGCAAACCTCTGGAACGGTTGGCTGTTCTACTTTGACGAAAACGGAATGTACTGCCGTGGCCCCCTGAACGCCATCGGCTACATTCTGACGGTCTGCCAAATGGTCCTGGTCCTGATCTGCTATCTCCGGAACCGAAAACTGGCCACCAAGGGTATGCGCCGGGTGCTGATCCAAACCTTCCCCATCATCGTTCTGTGCATCGCTGTTCAGCGGGTTTTCCCAGACGTTATGCTCAACGGCTACATTATGGCCATGGTGGCCACCATTCTGTTCCTGAACTTCCAGGGACAGCGCCATGGCATCCACACCCTGACAAAGCTCAACGACCGCCACCGCTTCTTCCGGGAAGTCGAGGTCCGGATGGCGCAGAAAGACCCCTTCCATACCTTCCTCATCAGCATCAAAAACCTGAGCACCATCAACCAGAAATACGGCCATATGTACGGCGACGAATTCCTGTACCAGTTCGCCTTCTCTCTGGAGCGCCTCTTCAAGAACGGCGTAGCCTTCCACATGAATGGTGCCGTCTTTGCTCTGGTGGTCCCCTATACCACCCAAAGCATGGGCCAGAACCACAGAAGCAAACTTCTGCAATTTCTGGAAGACGGCATCGAATGCTTCAACGAGCAACTCTCCTTCGACTACATCGTGACGGAATCTGTGCTGGAGGAAGCCGACAGAAGCCCCGGCGATTTCTACGAAGGCCTGGAGTACGCCGCAGACTTGGCCCACCAGCAGAACCTTCGCTACTTCCGCTACACCCCAGACACGGGAAAACAAATGAAGCGGGAACAGTACCTGAAGGAACGCATCCAGTGCGTGGATCGGGAGCACGGCTTCCGCGTGTGGTACCAACCCATCTACGATCTGGAAACCGGCTGTTTCTGCTCCATGGAAGCTCTGGTTCGACTGCAGGAACCCGACGGCAGTATGGTCAGCCCGGGCGAATTCATCTCCCTGGCCGAGCGAACCGGTGCCATTGCCTCCATTACTTGGTTTGTGCTGGAGGATGTGTGTGATTTCCTGGCCTCTCACAGGGAACTGGGAGAGATCAGCGTATCGGTGAACCTACCCATGGCTCAGCTGATGGAGGGCGGCTTCAAGGCCCGCCTGGATAGCATCGTCGATCGTTATGGGGTCCAGCACCATCGTATCTGCCTGGAATTCACCGAACGCGAAATTCTGGACACCTTCGAGCAGACCAAACAGATTATGGAAGAACTGACAAACTCCGGGTATCGATTCTATCTGGACGACTTCGGAACGGGATATTCCAACTTCAACTGTATGCTTCAGCTCCCTTTCCAGATCATCAAACTGGATGCCAGTCTGATTCGGATCACAGAACCCCTCTTGGAAGGCAAAGGTTTTGTCCAGTCCATCACCGAACTGGTCCACGACATGGGCATGGAAGTCATTGCCGAGGGCGTGGAAACCCGCGAGGCACTGGACCGGCTGAACCGACAGGGCGTCGACCGTATTCAGGGCTATGTCTGTGCAAAGCCCATGAAGCCGGAGGATCTCGTGGCATTTTTCCAAGCCTCCCCCCAGTTCTGATCCCAGGAAGGGATCGCCAGGGGACAAAGAGGATGCTGTGGTATGTAAAGCCCTTTGTTTTTCGTCTTTGTGTACCATGCACCTTCTCCCCACCAACGTTTGCATTAGGGCCGGGCTGCCGCAGCACCAGGTGCCGCCCGGCCCCTTTTTATCTCACCGAAAGGAGGATAGTCAGACAAAAGTTCACACAGTTGGAGCGCCGGAAAACGACCCGTTTCCCCGGACTCAAACGACAAAGGCAAAACAATCGAAAGGTTGTGACGCAAAGCTATAGGGCCTAACCCCAAACGGGTATGGCAGCCAGTTACCGAAAGGAGTATATTGAAATGAAACGGCGTATTTTGGGCATTTTTTTATGCCTTGTTATGGTGCTGTCCGGAAGTGCAATGGCAGCCGGAAGCCCTATGATCGATGTGAGCACCTCTTCTGATGGCTACTTTACCGTAGACTGTGACAGCTACATCGGCACCAAGATGAAGGTAGGCGTGACCTACAATGGCAAGACTGAGTACCTGGACTACACCGCAGGCACCGAAGCATCCTATTCCTTCCTGAAGGGCGATGGCACCTACACGGTCACCCTCTACCGCAACCTGTCCGGCACCAAGTACCGACAGGTGACCAGCACCCGGGCCAAGGTGGTCCTGACGGATCCCCTGGCACCCTACCTGGCAAGCACCGTGGACGTGACCTTCTCCGACAAGGATACCGTGGGTCTGACCGCTGCAGCGCTGTGCGCAGACCTGGAGACCGATGAGGAAAAGATCGTCGCCATCTACAACTATGTGGCAAAGAACTTCCGCTATGACTTCAGCTTTGCCTCCAAGGTCCGCGGTGGAACCATCACGGTCTACATCCCCGACACCAACAAAGCCTTGGAGACCAAGCGCGGAGTATGCTGTGACTTCTCCTCTGTTTTCGCCGCCATGTGCCGCAGCCAAGGCATCCCCTGCGCCGTGGCCACCGGCTACCAGAACGGCAGCTACCACGCCTGGAACATGGTCTGGGTGGACAACGAATGGCTGGCCGTGGACATGACCAAGGCAGTCTGCAGAAAGCAGAGCAACATGACTACGCTGTCCCAGTGCGTGGTGTCTCTGGACCGCTACACTGACTATACTTTCTGAGTTTTGATCGAGCCAAAGATCCCCCCTGATGCAAGAGCATCAGGGGGGATCTTTATTTCCAAAGGAACAGAGGGAATTATTCGCGATGTACCGCCTGGACGACCCAACGGGTGGCATGGCCGTTTCCGGTGCAGGTAGAGAGGGTAAGAATGTGATCGTCAACCTCCGGCCGGATGCCGGTATCCGTCATGGCTTGGGTCAGGCACTCGTCGATGTAGGCTTGTTTGGTTTGGTCATCGACAAAGTCCCGGCTATAGGTGCTGATGGTGCCGGTCTCATAGTAGGCAAAGATGTCATACCGAAAAACGCCGCTGCTGGTGGTCAAGCACAGAGTAGGATGAGCCTCCCAGTAGCCTTGGTTCTTATACTCGTGGAGCAGACCAAACATGGAGTCGTTGTTCATCTTATGCCCATAAATGACGGAATTAAAGTCCTGCAGGTCACTGCTGTTCCGGCAATCCAGAAAAATAGCACCTACTGCGCTGCGGGTTCCATCCCAGGTGTGGTTCAGGTAATAGTCGTTGTCAGAGCCCTGCATAAGAGGGTAGGAAATCTCGGTGCCTTCGATCATCAGCCAGCCGATCACCTCGTGGTTTACCTCTTGAAGGGCCGCCAGATTGACCTGAGCAGGCGAGGATTCTTCGTTTTGCTCTGCCGGTTGCTCTTCTTGGGCAATTTGGGCAGCCTTTTCGTAGTTCCGGTCACCGTTCCAATAGTCCGCCAACTTCCAAGCCAGGAAACCGCCGCTGCCCAGAAAGATCAGAAGAAAAACAACCGTAAGCACACATTTCACAGACCGCTTTTTCATAGGATCTCTCCTTTCCAACCATCACAGCCGCCGGTTCTATCCTTTCCTTCTCGCAAGCAATCAGGGCAACAGACAGTTCTCTTTGCTGGGCGCCTCAGGTTCTTCGCCCAATACCAACGGTGCTGCCTGCGAAGCAACAATCTGTGACAAAAAATGAGGCCTGTCCCGGTTTTGAGATTGGCCTCATACATTTACATACTAGCAGAGCACTGATCGAAAGTCAACGCCACATTGTTTGTTTTGACCACAATCTCCATTTGCAACAAATCCGAGATATGTATTTTGCACAAAACGCAGATTGCAATGGGAAGGGATCTATGGTATATTGTAATCACAAAAAAGAAAGAGGTGAGTCCAAAGTACAGTTCAGTTTGATTCAGAGATTTTTCTCGAACCTAGGAAAGAGAGGTTAAAATGATGTTAGATATTAAGAATTTCCAGTAACCCTTGATCGAGGACAGACGATCAAGGGTTACTTTTTATGCTTAGCGCGCCCGACAGGGCGTTTTTTTGTGCTCTTTTTCACGGAATCATTCATATCCTTCCCACCGCCGTTCAACCCAGACAAAAAGGACCTCCCCCTCGCACAGGCTTTTTCCCGAGAACGGCCGGGGTTTTTTATGAAGTAATTCCTCTTCCGCAAACAATACCCGTCCATCCCAGGGACCATCCTAGCTGTAATGATCCTGCGCTTGGTCGTCGCCCTGCCCGGAGCGATGCTATATTGCGGTACATGGAAACAGGCAGAGACGACATCGTCTCTGCCTGTCTTTTATCTGTGCAAGGCTCTTCCGTTCCGCAAAGAGAGAAACACCGCCCGTCATCAGCCCTCGGCTTGCTCGCTCCAGTTCGCCGGATAGGTCACATATACGAACCGGGCATGATCCAGCGCGGAAAACACAATGCTGGAACCCGCGGGGATCAAAACCATGTCGCCCGCATTGGCAACGATATCACAGCCATTGATCCGGATGGTCAGCTGCCCATCGATGACGTAGTCCACCTCATCATAGTTCAGCGTCCACGGGAATTCCGTCTGCTCTATCTTCATCAGTCCGGCAGCCAGGTTTTTGTTCTCTTTGGAGGTGATCACGTCCTTCAGCCAGACCTTGTCTCCGCTTCTGCCCGTGTCAAAGGGTTCCATCACCACTTTGCTGCCATCGATGCTCATGACGCCGCTTTTCTCGTCACGGCACTTCACGAAGCCGCCGCTTTGCATTTCGGCAATGACTCGCGCAACAACCTCGCGCACCATCTGTTCGTTGATCTGCATAAAAGCCATACCCTCTCTCGTTGTAAATGGGCCGGAACACACGCTCCGCCCGAAGTTTGTCCTTATTATAACAGCTCCCGCCGAAAAAGGACAGTGCTTTTTGATGTTCCCGCAGTCGGAAGACACTCCAACTGCGGGAACTCTTTGTTTATCCAAAAAACATATTGGTTTTCTCAGCCCATCAGTTCCTCGCAAAACCGCATCAGGATGGTGGCCATCTGGGCGCGGGTCACGGTCCCGTGGGGATCAAAGGTGTTCTCGGCCACGCCCTTCATAAAGCCGTTGGCCAAGGCATAGTCCACCCCTTCAAAATACCACTGATTGGGATTCACATCGGTGAACATGGGGGTCAACTCGGACAGACATTCCTTGGTCAGGGCCTTTACCGTAGTATCCGCCGCCATAGGGAAGGTGCAGTACTTTGCACCAGTGGAGTCGTTGGCCTCGTTATAAGGGGCCGCCTCACCACCCCGGGTCACGTCAAACCCGGAGATCACATAGCCCGAAGCGGGGCTGGCCTTTACGGTCACGGTGGTGCCTTAGGGGATCTTTGCTCCGGAAGAATAGGCGTTGGCGGGCTTGCCGTATTCGTATGCCGACAACGAGGCTGTTCCTTTCTGTTCGGCGGTGTAAGTCAGGGTATAAAGTATAACACAGTTCGCCACATCAAGGTAGACCTTTGTAAAAAAAGCCAACATCTGTAGGAATCAACATTGGTTTCGCCCTACAGCCCGTCCTTTTTCCTGGTTTTTTGCATGGCAGGTTTCTCCCCCGCATAGGCTTTCCCAAGAGAAAGGACGGGATTTTTATGAAGTTATTTCTGTTCCGCAAACGATACCTGGCCATCCCCGGGGCCATCCTGGCGGTGGTTACCCTGTGCCTGGTCACCACCCTGCCCAGCTACGTCACCACCGCCGCCACCCAGCGACAACTTCCCATCTACCGCGTGCAAAGGGACCACAAGGTGGTCTCCCTGAGCTTCGACGCGGCATGGGGCAACGAGGACACCGAAACCCTCATCCAGATCTTTGACCAATACGACGTGAAGGTCACCTTCTTTGTGGTGGGGGAGTGGGTGGACAAATACCCGGAGTCGGTGAAAGCCCTCCACGATGCCGGCCACGAGGTCATGGGCCACTCCAACGACCACGCCCACTTCAACGCCCTCTCCGCCGATGAGATCATCGCCGACATCACTGCCTGCAACGAGAAGATAGAAAAGATCACCGGGGTCTCCCCCACCCTCTTCCGGCCGCCCTATGGGGAGTACGACGACCATGTGGTCTCCACCGTCCGGGGCATGGGACTGGAGATCATCCAGTGGGACGTAGACAGCCTGGACTGGAAGGACTACGACGCCGCCACCATCACCGACCGGGTGACCTCCCGGGTGGGGTCGGGGTCCATCGTCCTCTTCCACAACGCCGCCCTCCACACCCCGGAGGCCCTCCCGGGGATCCTGGAATACCTGCTCCAGGAGGGCTACGACATTGTCCCCATCAGCCAGCTGATCCTCCCTGGGGAGTACGGCACCGACTACACCATCGACCACACAGGCCGTCAGTGCCCGGCGGAATGAGAGCATAAAAAAAGCACCTCCAGGGTGCAACAAAGCAAAGCACAGAAAAAAAGTAACCCTTGATTGCTGTCACCAATCAAGGGTTACTGGGAATTCTTAATATCTAACATCATTTTAACCTCTCTTTCTTAGGTTCGAGAAAAAATCTCTGAATCAAACTGAACTGTACTTTGGACTCACCTCTTTCTTTTTTGTGATTACAATATACCATAGGATACTTACTTTCGCAATCCGCATTTTGTGCAAAATATACCATCTACTTTTGTCACAAAGGGAGAATCCAGACAAATATCACAACCAGCCATTGACTTCACTTTAACACAGTGCTATCATGAAGATGTATGAGGCCTGTCTCCCAAAAGAGACAGGCCTCATTGATTCATGCTTCTGTCACCATAACGGTGGTGATGACCGGCTGATCCTCCGGCAGGATGCTGCCGTTCCGGTCGGTGGGCTGGGCATCGACCACGATGGCGTCCACCACATCCATGCCTTCGGTCACATAGCCGAAGA
The DNA here is from genome assembly GCA_017547425.1 of Ruminiclostridium sp. Classification (GTDB taxonomy): domain Bacteria; phylum Bacillota; class Clostridia; order Oscillospirales; family Oscillospiraceae; genus Evtepia. Next base: position 6,505 of record JAFYPT010000189.1, on the reverse strand, counting down.
CCGCATAGGCTCCGTCCAGGTCAGCGCTGTCCTGGTGGACGATGAAGAACTGGGAGCTGGCGCTGTTGTACTTTTGGGACCGGGCCATGGACACAGCCCCCCGCACATGGGAGAGAGGATTGTCAAACTTGTTGTCCCGGAACTCACCCTGGATGGTGGTGCCCGAGCCGCCCGTGCCGTCTCCCTCAGGGTCGCCGCCCTGGATCACAAAGCCCTCGATAATCCGGTGGAAGGTCAGGCCGTCATAGAATCCGTCTTCCGCCAGAGCCACGAAGTTGGCCACCGTCTCGGGAGCCGCCTGACCATCCAGAGTCAGGGTGATGGTGCCGTAGTTCTCCACCTGAATCTCTGCATAGTGGGTCACAGCGGCCTCGGTGGTATAGTCTCCGTACTGACTGCCACCGCAGCCGGCCAGGGTCAGGATCAGCCCGGCGCACAGCATCAGGGCAGCCCATGTTTTCTGTTTCATGTTCGTTCCTCCACTTCAATGAATATCCCAAGGATACCACATCGGCCCCCATTCCGCCAGAGGAGGGCACAAAAAAAGCACCCCCTGGGTGCAACAAAGCATAACACAAAAAAAGTAACCCTTGATCGTCTGTCCTCGATCAAGGGTTACCGGGAATTCTTAATATCTAACATCATTTTAACCTCTCTTTCTTAGGCTGGAGAAAAAGTTCTCTGAGTCAATCTGCGTAGTACTTTGGACTCACCTCTTTCTTTTTTGTGATTACAATATACCACAGGACACCCCCGTTCGCAATCCACATTTTGTGCAAATATGACACCCTCTTTTTGTCGCAAACATAGATTCCGGTCATTCTGCACAAGCAACCATTGACTTCATTTCACCGCTGTGCTATTTTAAAGATGTATGAGGCCTGTCTCCCGAAGGGGACAGGCCATCTCTCTATTTCCCAATTTCCCGAAAGGGGGTCACGCCAACATGTCACAACTTGCCTATAGAACCAAGGATCTGTCCAACCCACAAGGCAAGCCGCGGGTGTGGTTTTCCTGTCATCCCCAGGATATGACAATCTGCTTTGATGATATATGCAAAGATATCCTGTCTCTACAGGACTGTGTTATCTGGTACGAAGCAGATCCCCTGTCCGCCTTTGACCGGGAGGAGATTATCTTGTCCCTGTCTCAAATGCAGCTGATGGTCATCCCCATCACCACTCGTTTTTTGTCCGAAAGAAACCGAGCCCGTGATCTGGAACTCCCTTATGCTCTGGCCCAACACATCCCTGTTCTCCCCCTGATGCAGGAAGCAAATCTGGACGCGCTGTTTGAACAAATCTGCGGGGACCTGCAGTTCCTCACCAAGGAAAACCCCGATAACACCGCCATCCCTTACGAGAAAAAGCTCGGTCAGTTTCTCTCCTCCGTCCTCATCGGGGATGAGCTGGCCGCCAAAGTCCGCGGGGCATTTGATGCCTATATTTTTCTGAGCTACCGGAAAAAGGACCGCAAATACGCCCAGGAGCTGATGAAGCTCATCCACTCTCAGGAGTTTTGCCGGGACATCGCCATCTGGTACGATGAGTTCCTGGTCCCCGGTGAACATTTCAACGCAGCCATCCGGCAGGCACTGGAACAATGCGAGCTGTTTGCACTGGCTGTGACCCCACACCTTCTGGAGGAACCCAACTACGTCAAGGACCACGAATACCCTCTGGCTCGGCAGGAAAACAAGACCATCCTCCCGGCAGAGATCCTTCCCACAGACAAAGATCAGCTGGCCAGTGCCTATGAGGGGCTCCCTGCCTGTACCAACGCCCGAAATTCCCTGGCCCTGTCGGACGCATTGGTGGCCACCCTCCAGGGCCTCGCTCTTCGGCAGAACGACGGAGACCCCCAACACAACTTCTTCATCGGGCTGGCCTATCTGAGCGGCATTGATGTGGAGGTAGATCACACCCGGGCAGTCACCCTGATCACATCGGCCGCAGAGGACGGGCTCCCCGAAGCCATAAAAAAACTGGCCAATATGTATCAAAGAGGGGAGGGTGTTATGAAGGACACCGGAGCCGCCATCCACTGGCTCAGAGCCCTGGTGGATACCCGGCAGAGGGAATATGATGCCAACCCGACATCAGACCCGGGCTGGGCTCTGTTCAGCAGCCTGTTTGACCTGGGTGAACTTTACTATGAACAGAAGCTCCTTTCCGAAGCAGAACGAGCGTTTCTTTGGGCGAAGGAGTTGGCCGGGGAGCTGCTGGAAAAGGCCCCCAACAACGCAATCACCAGCCAAAACATTGCGGTCTGCTGCACCCGCTTGGGACACGTGTACCAAGACCTCGGCCAACAGGAAGATGCGGAAGCCTGCTATCTGCAAAGCCAAAAAATCAGCATAGCTCTGCTGGAAAACAGAGACTCCCCCAAGCATCGCAGCACTCTCTCCGTTTCCTGTATCGTCCTGGGAAATTTCTACAGTGAAACCGGTCGGTTCCAGGAGGCCCGGGAGCAGTACATGCTGGGCAGAGAACTCTGCACACAGCTGCTCCAGGAAAGTGGCAGCATATCCGCCCGGGAAAATCTTTCTATGTGCAACAAAGCATTGGCCCTTCTCTGCAAGAAAACAGGCCGTTACCAGGAGGCGGAAGTCCACTATACCCATGACCTAGAACTTTGGGCCCCTCTTGCAGCGGCTACCGAAACCGTTTATGCCCGCCAAAATCTTTCCGCCAGCCTCTATCATTTGGCTCTCGCCTGCAAAACAAACGGAAACCTCACGGAGGCTGAGGCGCACAGCAAACGAAGACTGTCACTGGAAACTCAGCTGGCCGAAGAAACCGGAACCTTCCACGCCCGCCGAAACCTCTCCATTGCCCAGGCTGATCTGGGCGACATTTATAGGTCACGTCAGCAGTTTGACCTGGCAGAATCCTGCTACAAGCAAAGTCTGGCCCTCTGCGAACAGCTGGCCAAAGAGTCTAATACCACCAGCGCACGCATCGACCTGCAGTCTCGCTATGCCCGGATGGCTGATTTATGCAGGGATATCGGTCAACTGCGTCAAGCAGATGCCTACGAGGAAAAATCGGCTCTCATAAGCAAACAAATCGACGAAGAAGAGCATCCCGATACCGTCCTCTGGAATATGTTCCTGAAATGCTATCAACTTGGGCAGGTCTCCATGGCAAACGGTCAGCTGGAAACTGCAGAGAGTTATTATCAAATCGGCCTGACCATCACCCAGCAACTGGCAGAAAAACAAGGAACCCCCAACGCCCGGAGAAATCTCTCCATCAGTTATGCCGACCTGGGCGATGTATATCAGGCAAAAGGCCAGATGGAGCAAGCCGAAGACTACTACCAAAAGAGCTTATCCATCTGCGAAGAACTGGTCAAAGCGACCGACACCAAACAAACCCGAAGCGACCTGGCCGACAGGCACCGACGGCTCAGCAACCATTACCGGGGATGGGGCCGGATAGAGAGAGCTGACCTTCATGACAAGCTATCCAAGGAAACCCTCACCCGGAAAACCGGACAAGCCAAACAAGGAGAGTGACCCCATGAAATATGAACCGAACCCTGTGGATCTCAGCGGGATCCAACTGACACCGGAACTCCAGGCCGATGTGGAGCGCATCGCCGAAGATATTCATGAGACCTGGGCACTTCAACGACAGCGAGAGGGCTGGACCTACGGCCCAAAGCACGACGCCCTGAAGAAGACCCACCCCTGCATGGTGGACTACGCCTCCCTGCCCGAACGTGAGAAAGATGTGGACCGAGGCACCGTTCTGCAGACCATCCGAATGCTCCTTTGGATGGGATACGACCTAAAGAAATGAGGAATCTGCTATGGTATTTCGATTAGCTGTGGGTGGAGACCTTCCAAACGACCCAAAGATCATCCAAAGGCTCTCTGAGGAACTGGCCAAACTCAGGACTTCCCTGCAGCCCGGTGAGGACATTGGCCTAGAAGCCCTGATTTTCCCCACCTGTACCGGGGATCTCTGGCAGGAGCAGTTGAAACTGGCCGGCTTCTCTCTTCGCCAGTTCCCAGATACCGGATTCTCCGCCCAGGCAGACTTGCTCCTGGCCGTCTGGAACGAAGATACCAAGGAGACCGTCTGGCCCCTCATCCAGGCAGCACACCAGAACAACACCCCCTGTCTCTGGATCTCTTCCAAAACAGGAATGCTCTACTGGTCCGAGCGTCCCGGTTTCTACTATGGCGATCCGGAGCCCGGAAAGCTTCAGGCCCTGTGTGCCGCTCTCCAAGAACCCGGCCTTATCCCGGAGGATGTCTCCGCAGGCAAAATCCCCTTCCTTTCCCTGGGTGAGACTCTGCGCAGGCACTTCCTCGAGCGATATTCCGGTTCCTCCAAACATGTCTGGGACGGAGACACAGATGCTTTACTCAAGGAAGACTTCGACTTTTCCCGGGAAGTTCCTGCCGGGACCTCCCTGCGAAAGCACCTTTTGGCCCAGTTTAAGCGGTTCGATGATGCCGCCGGCCAGCTCAATGCCAGGTACCAGTCCGTGCTCTATTGGCGGTCTATCTTACCCTTTATCACGACTCTCTTTCTTGCCCTGGGTTTTTATGCAGAATCTGTGCTGGGGGTCATTTCCCTGCCTGTGCCGCTCTGGGCTGTACTGGCCGGTGCTGGTTTCCTTATCCACGGCCTTATCAACCTCTATGTCTATATCCTCTCCCGCAGCAACACCATCGACCAGTGGCACAAGGGCTTTCTCAACAGCCGCCAGACAGCAGAGATCCTCCGAGTCCTCCTCCACTTTGCCCCCTATGGTATTCATCTTGATCTGCGGAAACTCTGCGGGGGAAATCAGAAGGTTTACCTCACCATTCGGCGGATCATGGACACCCAGGCCTATCCAGCCCAGAACCTCTCCCCCCAGACGAAACAGCAGATGCTCCTCCACATCCAGGAGATGATTGAGGATCAGGCAGATTATCACAGCCGCTCGATCTTGCGGTATGAAAAAGTTGACCGTCACCTGTCCAACTGGCACCGCTGGATTTTCGCCGTAGGCTTTGGCGCCGTCCTTCTGCGGGCCCTGTTTCAGTTTGTTGTGGTCTTCTTCCCCATCGGGGCTGGAATGCTGGGAGGGGTGGAACTGAGCCGGTTCGCCGGATCTTTCGCCAACATGGTCGCTCTGCTGCTCCCCGCCTGGGCCTCGTATTTCTCCACCAAACAGACCCTGGGCAACTTCAAGTATAACCTGGAAAACCACAAACGCATGTATGACCGTCTCACAAAGCTTCTCCAGCAGATCCGCTCCCTCCAGACCTCCCATCAAGATCTGCCCTCGGAAACCTTGCTGGACCTGGGAGAAATGCTGGCCGAGACCATGTTACTGGAAGATACCGCCGCTTGGCACCACCAGTATATGGGTTCCACCGTAACCCACTTGTAAAAGGGCATAAAACTTCATGGGCAGATACCGCACCTCGAAGCATAGCAAAAAAGCACCCCACGGGGTGCCGCACGTTCGATAAAAATAAGTAACCCGTGATCGCATCTGCAATCACGGGTTACTGGTTATTCTTGATATCTAACATCATTTTAACCTCTCTTTCTTAGGCTGGAGAAAAAGTTCTCTGAGTCAATCTGCGTAGTACTTTGGACTCACCTCTTTCTTTTTTGTGATTACAATATACCATAGGATACCTACTTTCGCAATCCGCATTTTGTGCAAAATATATCATCCGTTTTTGTCGCAAAGGGAGAATTCAGGCAAATATCACAATCACCCATTGACTTCACTTTAGCACAGTGCTATCATAAATGTGTATGAGACCTGTCTCCCGAAGGGGACAGGTCTCATGTTTTTTTCAGATCATATCCTCGATCTCATCCTCACTGTACCCCAGTTCGGCCAGAACCTCCCGGGTGTGGTACCCCTCGGGATAGCCAGCGTGGCGGTACTCGGGCGGACAGGCCGACAGGTTCAGAGGACAGCCCATCTGGGTGATGGTCACCCCGTCGGACACGGGGACCGCCAAGGTGGGCCACATGCCACGGCTGCAGAGGTGCTCGTCCTCGGCCACCTCCTCCAAGGACATGACCGGCTCCACGCAGGCGTCCAGTTCCTGGAAGATGGCCGTCCACTCCTCCCGGGTCTTGGTCTTGAACTTGGCCCGGAAGGTCTCCTTCACCATGGCCACGTCGGTCTTCAGGATGGCTCCATCCTGCCACTCCGGGTAACCCAGTCCCTTGCACAGGTCGGCGAAGAACTTGGGTTCCAGGGAGCCCACACTCATGTAGGCCCCGTCACTGGTCTCGTAGAAGTCATAGATCTCGCCTCCGTTGAGATAGCCGCTCTCCCTGGTGGGAACCGGACCCCCGGCAAAGTAGGCCGCGCCGTCCATGGTGTTGAAGGGCAGCACACTGTCCTGCATAGACACATCCAAAAATTGACCCTCGCCGGTTTTCTCCCGGTGGATGATAGCCGCCAGGATGCTGGCCACGGCGTTCATGGAGCCTCCCGCCACGTCGGCGATCTGGAAGTTGTACAGGCTGGG
>JAFYPT010000188.1 GCA_017547425.1 Ruminiclostridium sp. | reverse complement strand
TGCTGGACCAGTGCAGCGGCACCACCGGGGAACTGACCGAAGAGGCCGTCCTGGATGTTCTGGGCCTGGCGGGCAGCCGTCAGACCGCCCGCATCCTGGACTGCGTGGCCCGGGAGGACACCGTAGGTGCTCTGGAAGAACTGGATGCCCTCTACCGGGACGGCAAGGACATGGGTGCCTTCCTCAGCGAGCTTTCCTCCCTCATCCGGGACCTGCTCATCCGCAAGACCGCCCCCGAAGGGGGACAGGGCCTTCTCACCGGCGGCTATGAGGAGAAGGTCATCCGTCAGCTCATCCAGCAGTTCACCGCTGCGGAGCTGGTCCAGATGATGACCCTCATCCAGACCGCCCAGGCCGACCTCTACCGCAGCACCAGCCGTCGGCTGGATGCGGAACTCTGCCTCATTCGTCTCTGTGACCGCCGTCTGTCCGAAACCACCGAAGGTCTTCTGGCTCGGCTGAGCCGCCTGGAAGAGCAGGTGGCCAAGGGTGTGGTGGTGGCCCGACAGGCTTCGATCCCCCAGAACATTCCCGAAGAGGTTCCTCCTATGGAGGAGTCCTTCGATGCACCTCCCCCTTGGGAGGATATTCCCCCGCCCCCCATGGACGACCGGGACCTGCCCCCCTGGGACATGGACCCTGTGCCGGCTCCCCCTGTGAGACAGGCACCGCCCTCTGTTCCCAAACCTCCGGTCCCTCCCGTTCCGCCCCCTCCTGTGCCGTCTGTTCCTCAGGTCCAGGCACAGCCTTCCGGTGGTGTGAGCTGGCCCGGATTCCTGGCCTCTCTGCAGAACACCCCGCCGGCCATTCAGTCCTTCCTGCGTAAGCCCAACGCAGTCACCGGCGTGTTTGGGGAGAATGACCTCACCCTTTGGGTGGAGGACGAGATGACCCGAGGGCTCTTTACCAAGCCCATGGCGGCAGACTTTTTCGCAAAGAGTGCGGCGGCCTACACCGGGCAGGAGCGCCGAGTCCACGTGAAGGTGGGCAAGCCTGAAGCAGCACTGCCCCCGGCGGCAGTTCCCGCCCCGCCCGCTCCTCCTGCGGCTCCCGCCCAGGATGACAAGTTCAATGATCTGTTGGCCCTGGGTCGGCAGTTTGGCAATTTTACGGTAAAATAACAACCCTGATAGACACGATAAAGGAGAATCATTATGGCAAAAGGTTATGGACGTCCCCCTATGAGCAGAAAGGGCGGCAAAGGCGGCATGGGCATGGGTATGCCCGGCCTGAACATGGACATGATCAAGCAGGCACAGAAGATGCAGGCTGACATGGAGAAGACCCAGGCAGAGCTCCAGGAGAAGGAGTACACCGCTACCGCAGGCGGCGGCGTAGTTTCCGCTACCGTGGACGGCAAGCACACCGTTAAGTCCCTGAAGATCGACCCCGAAGCAGTGGACCCCGATGATGTGGAAATGCTGGAGGACATGGTCATCGCAGCCGTCAACGAGGCCATCCGTGCTGCTGTGGAAGACATGAGCACCAGCATGAACAAGATCACCGGCGGCCTGAACGTTCCTTTCTAATTTTTTGAATCGGAGGTAATCACCAATGAAGATCACTCTGTTAGAGCCCCTGGGTATCCCCGCAGAGGTCCTGGCCCAGTACGCATCCAAGCTGGAAGCAGCCGGCCACACCTTTGTTTCCTATGATGCAAAGACCACTGATGTGGCTGAACTGATTGCCCGCACCGGCGACAGCGACATCGCTGTGATTGCCAACAACCCCTATCCCGCAGCCGTTGTGGAGGCTGCCCCCAACCTGAAGATGCTGAACGTGGCCTTTACCGGCATTGACCACGTGGCTCTGGATGCCTGCAAGGCCAAGGATGTCATGGTCTGCAACGCCGCAGGCTACTCCACCCAGTGCGTGGCTGAGCTGGCTCTGGGTCTGGCCGTTGGCTGCCTGCGTTTCATGCCCACCTGCGACCAGGTGGTCCGCACCGGCGGCACCAGCCTGGGTCTGCGTGGCCGTGAGATCGGCGGCAGAACCGTGGGTATTGTGGGTACCGGTGCCATCGGCACCATGACCGCCAAGCTGTTCCAGGCGTTCGGCGCTAAGGTCATCGCTTACTCCCGCACCGTTCGTCCTGAGGTCCAGGCCATGGGCGTGGAATATGTCTCCCTGGAGGAGCTGATGGAGCGCAGCGACATCGTTTCCATCCACACCCCCAACAACGCCGAGACCAAGGGCCTGATCTCCAAGGAACTCATCGCCAAGATGAAGCCCACTGCCATCTTCCTGAACACCGCTCGTGGCGCCATTGTGGACAACGCCGCTCTGGCTGAGGCCCTGAACGAGGGCAAGATCTCCGCCGCCGGCATTGATGTCTTCGACATGGAGCCCCCCATCCCCGCAGACTATCCCCTCATGAACGCCAAGAACACCGTTCTGGCTCCCCATGTGGCTTTCCTCACCGACGAGAGCATGCTCCGCCGTGCAGAGATCGTCTTCCAGAACCTGGACGCCTACCTGGCAGGTTCTCCCGAAAACGTCTGCAAGCTGTAATCATGATATTGAAAAAAGCAGCGTTTGGACTAAGTCCAAACGCTGCTTTTTTCAATGTGGAATCAAATACCGCCAGAGGTAGTCCACTGCTTCCTCGGCATAGTCAATGCCGATCCGCTTGCTGACCTGGAAATCCAGAGGCTTACTATCCTCCGGCGGCGTGGTGAGTCCCACATCCTCCAGACGGTCGCAGACGAAGAGTTCCTCACCCAGCAGGGACATGCCGTTCTGCTCTCTGGTCAGGGCCAGAGCCTTGCACAGCTTTCCCGGGCCGTTGAGGAAGTTCTTTCTCTGGTAGGCCGTGAGTTCCTCCGGCTTCTTCCCAAACCGATTCCGGGCGATGCAGTCCAGGCCACCCCGGACCTGCCCGCCCCGGATGAGGACAGCGGCGGGTTCCCCCTCTGGCTCCGTGACGAAGTTCAGGCAGTGGTGCATGCCATAGATCAAGTAGATGTAGGCCGTGCCCGGAGATGCAAAGAGGGTCTCAGTCCGCTGGGTCCGTCGATAGTTGTAAGCGTGGCAGGCCTTGTCGCACCGGCCGATGTAGGCCTCAGTCTCGGTGATTCGCAGGACCAGGGAGACCCCGTTTTGTACCCGAACCAGATACTTGCCAAGAAGGTCCCGGGCTACCTGACAGGTGTCCCGGTCATAGAATTCTTTGGGGAGTTTCACAGAGGACCTCCTTCCAGCCAGAGGATCTCCGCAGGCGGTTCTTCCTCCCCGCAGACGGCAGCCTTCCAACCCTCTCCGGCGTATGTTCCGTAGTGCAGGTCCTCCGGAGGCGTCTGCCCCCACAGGGCTTTCAGACCCTGGGCGGTGTATTTACACCAGGCCTCTTTCCGGGTCCACAGGGCGTAAAAGGCCGACCAGTCCCCGCCCCAGTCCTGATATTGGGCGAACTCCGGCTTGGTCAAAGCATACGCCGGCAGGGAATCACGCCGGGGGCGGATGTCCTCGATGTCCACCCCCACGGGCCGGTCCGACAGAGCGCACAGGATCAGGGACTTGCTGTGGCTGATGCTGAACTGGATGTGAGGCAGGGCAGGGAAGAAGGGCTTGCCTTGTTCGGTCCACTCCAGCTCCGGCAGGGGAGAAATGCCATATTCTGTTTTTATGACCCGTTCCAGGAAGTCCCGGGTGGGGCATTTTTTTGCGCCATAAATCTTCATAAAAACCTTTCTTTCCGTTTTGAGGAAAAGACGACCGGAAACCCTTGCCAATGGAGGTGTATCTATACTATAATATAAAATTGCTGAAGTGTGTACAGGCAGAGACTCTCTGCCACACTGTTTATTATAGCTGAATGGAAAGGGTGTGTAAACCCAATGTCAATAGATCGAATCCATGATTACCTGATTCCCGGCAAGCGGGCTCACCTGGTAGGTATTGGCGGCGTGTCCATGTCCCCCCTGGCAGAGGTCCTGAAGGGCGAGGGTATCCAGATCACCGGCTCCGACATGAAGGAGAGCGAGACCGTCCAGCACCTGCGGGAGCTGGGCATCCCCGTGGTCATCGGCCACCTGCCCGAGAGCGTGGAGGGGGCTGACCTCATCATCCGCACCGCTGCCGTCCACGACTCCAACCCGGAGATCGCCGCCGCCATGGCCCAGGGAATCCCCGTCTTCGAGCGGGCCGAGGCCTGGGGCTCCATCATGCGCCGGTATGAGAATGCCGTCTGCATCTCCGGCACCCACGGCAAGACCTCCACCACCTCTATGTGCACCCACATCGCCATGGCGGCCAGCAT
>JAFYPT010000187.1 GCA_017547425.1 Ruminiclostridium sp. | reverse complement strand
CTTTGCCTTCACCCTCCAGATCTACCTGGACTTCTCGGCCTACTCCGACATGGCCATCGGCATGGGCCTTATGTGCGGCTTCCACTACAAGGAAAACTTCAACTATCCCTACCTATCCACCTCCATCGGCGAGTTCTGGCGGCGGTGGCACATCTCCCTGGGCTCCTTCTTCCGGGATTATGTCTACATCCCTCTGGGTGGCAACCGCTGCGCGGTTCCCCGTCAGGTGCTGAACCTCTTCGTGGTCTGGTTCCTCACCGGTCTGTGGCACGGCGCCAGCTGGAACTTCGTCCTGTGGGGCCTGTACTTCGGCCTGCTCATCGGCCTGGAGCGGTTCGTTCTGAAGGACAAGTTGGACCGCATTCCCCTGCCTCTGAAGGGGGTGGGCGTGTTTGTCTTGGTCCTCTTCAGCTGGATCCTCTTCAAGTTCACCGACTTTGAACTGCTGGGCATCGCTGTGAAGGGTCTCTTCGGTCTCAACGGCAACGGCTTCACGGGAGCCGCTGTGGGTCTGGCCTTTAAGAACAACCTGTTCTTCCTGGCCTTCAGCACCATCGCCTGCTTCCCCATCGGCAAGATGGTTCGCAACATCCTGGGGAACCTGTCCAAGCAGAACACGGCCTTCTTCTGGGTGAATGCGGTCTGGGAGGCCGCCCACCCGGCACTCCTGCTGCTGCTCTCTGCCATGGCCCTGGCCGGTGACAGCTACAATCCCTTCCTGTACTTCCAGTTCTGAGAAAGGAGGCACGAGACATGGACAAAGCACAACGCAGAAAAATCAACGGTTTGGTCCGGGGTGTCAAGATCCTGGGCTTCGGCCTGGTCCTGGCCCTCATGGGGTTCATCGGCCTTCTTTGGTTCGCCCGCCCCGACACCTCCGTGGTGGAGAAGCGGGACCTGGCGGAGTTCCCGGACCTCTCCTGGTCTGCCTTCTGGGACGGCAGTTATTTTAAGGACATCGACACCTGGTACGCCGACACCTTCCCCCTGCGGGAGGGCCTCATTTCCGGCAGCCAGACTCTGGAGAACCTTTACGGCATTCGGTCTGACCAGATCGTGGGCGAGACCATGACCGCCGACGACATCCCCGACCCGGACGCTTCTCAGGAGGAGGTCCAGGCGGCAGAACCCGAAGAAGTTCTCCCCGACGGCACCGTCAAGGAGATCGGTGAGATGCAGGGGCAGATCTACATCACCGGGGGCAGCGGCTACGGCCTGTACTACTTCACCCAGCCCGCCGCCGACAAGTTCGCCGCCACCATGAACCAGGTCTACGCCAACGTGGGGGATAAGGTCAACCTATATGTGATGATCTGCCCCATCAGCGCCGGCGTTATGCTGGACCAGACCGTTCTGGATGACATGGGCTGCTCCGACGAGAAGGCCGCCATCGACTACATTTACGGCAAGATGGACCAGGGCATCCACACGGTGTCTGCCTTTGACAACCTGAAAAAACACAACGCCGAGTACATCTACTTCCACACCGACCACCACTGGACGGCCCTGGGCGCCTACTATGCCTACCAGGAGTTCTGTAAGGAGAAGGGCATCGAGTGCCACAAGATCGAGGACTTCCAGACCATGGAGTTCCCCGGATTCCTGGGTACCTTTGTCTCCTCCTCCAACAACAACGCCGCCCTGACGGCCAACCCCGACACGGTGGTAGCTTACGTGCCCAACGGCACCAACGCCATGACCATGCACTACACCAACGGGTCTGTGGTGGACTGGTTCGTCATCAACGATGTATCTTCCTATGCCAAGAGCGAACTGTATGCCACCTTTGTGGGCGGCGACCGGCCCTTCTCCTATGCCCATAACCCCAACATCACCGACGGCTCTGCGGTTATGGTCATCAAGGACTCTTACGGCAACGCTTTTATCCCCTTCCTCATCGACCACTATGAGTATGTGTACTGGGTGGATGCCCGGTACACCAAGAACACCATCTCCCAGATGGTGGCCGACTACAACATCCAGGATGTCATCTATCAGGTGCAGATCTACAACAGCTCCACCGATAACATGTTGGGGAAATATGCGGCCATCGGACAGTAAAGCCAAGGGCCTCTGTACTTCGGTGCGGAGGTCCTTTTTTTGTTGCAATCTGTCTTTGGCATGGTACAATAAAACCAAGAAACCAAAAGGAGGGGTGTTTGTGTCCAAGGCTTTGACTCCTACTGTAAACTATACCCTCATTCAAGGCAGCTACTGGGGCTGCTACTGCGCTGTTGTCACCTTTTCCAGTGTGTATCTGTTGGCCCAGGGGTTCAGCAACGCCCAGATCGGTTCCCTTATTGCTGTGTCGGGCATCCTGTCGGCTGTTCTTCAGCCCTTGGTTTCCGGTATGGCCGACCGGCTGAAAAAACTCTCTCTCCGGCAGTTCGCCGCCTTATTGGTCCTGATTCAGGCCGGGGCGGGCGGTCTCCTGCTGGTCCTGCCGGGGATGGTTCCCCAGGCCCTTCTCTACGGTGCCCTCATCGTTATGATCCAGGTGGTCCTCCCCCTGTGCTCTGCCCTGGGCATGGCCTGCATCAACAGCGGCCAGTCCATGAACTTCGGTGTAGCCCGAGGGGCTGGGTCCATCTCCTACGGTGTCTTTTCCGCCCTCTGCGGCCAGTTGGTCCTGTGGTTTGGAGAGGTCTCCATCCCTCTGGCCATGACCGCCCTGAACCTGGTCCTCATGGTCTCCATCCTGATCTTCAAGTTCAAGGGCATGGAGGATGGGCCGAAGGAGGAGATGGCGGAGGAGAAGACCGAAAAGGGAGGAAAACCCTTCTTGCTGAAGTACCACGGGGTCATCCCTCTGGTGGTGGGTGTGGTCCTTCTGCTGGTGAGCCACAACGTTTTGAATACCTACGCCTTCCAGATCGTTACCCCTCTGGGGGGTGACAGCGCCGCCATGGGCAATATGCTCCTCATCCAGTCCCTGGTGGAGCTTCCCGTCATGTTCCTGTTCAGCTGGATGATCGTGAAGGCCAGCAGCCGGTTCTGGCTGTGTGTTTCCGGTGTGGGCTTTTTCCTTCATGCCCTGGGTGCCCTCTTGGCCCCCAACATGTTCTGGATGAATGTCATCCAGGTCTTCGAGATGCCCGGCTACGCCGTCTTCGCTTTGGCCTCCATCTACTTCGTCAACGAAATGGTGGCCGAGGAGGACCGGGTCCAGGGTCAGGCCTGGATCACCATGGCCATGACCCTGGGCAACGTACTGGCCAGCTTTGTGGGCGGCCTCCTGCTGGACTACACCAGTGTCTTCCTCCTGCTGACCTTTGCCGCCCTGGCCGGCGCTGTGGGTATGCTCCTGTTCTTCCTCCTTTTGCGGAAGGGGAGCAGGACCCTGACGGCCAAAGAATGAAATGAGGTGTTGACTATGCCGCCGAAACCCATGGGAGGGCCTCCCGGGAACAACCCCCTGGGATCTGCCCCTATCCCCAAACTGCTGGTGCAGTTTGCCATCCCCGCCATCCTCAGCGCCCTGCTGGGTGCCATTTACAACCTGACCGACCAGGTCTTCATCGGCCAGAAGATCGGCTATCTGGGCAACGCCGCCACCACCGTGGCCTACCCCCTCACCATCGTCTGTGGTGCCCTGGGTCTCCTCTTCGGCATCGGCGCCACCGTCCATTTCAACATCCTTCAAGGCAAGGGCCAGACCGACGAGGCCCTGCAGTACGGGGCCAAGGGGATCACCATGGTCTCCCTCTGCGGCGTCACCGTCATGGCCCTGACCCTGCTCTTCACCACCCCCATCCTCTACCTCTTCGGCGCCACCGAAGAGGTCCTGCCCTACGCCCAGACCTACCTGCGGATCACCGCCTTGGGCATCCCCTTCCTGATGCTCACCAACGGCGGTACCCTCCTCATCCGGGCTGACGGCAGCCCCAAGTACACATTGATGTGCTCGGTGGCCGGCGTGGCCACCAACATTGTGCTGGACTTCCTCTTCCTGTTCCCTCTGGGTATGGGAGTGAAGGGCGCAGCTCTGGCCACCATCCTGGGTCAGATCCTGTCTGCCATTCTGGTGGTCCGCTACCTGCGCCACCTGAAGACCGGACCTTTGAAGAAGGAGTACTTCAAGGTCCAGAAGTCCTATGTGGTCAACATGGCCAAGATCGGTGCGGCTGCCAGTTTGAACCAGGTGGCCATGCTCCTCAGCCAGGTGGTCCTGAACTCCTCCCTCCGCCACTACGGTGAGCTGTCGGTCTATGGCAGCTCCGAGGCTCTGGCTGCCGCCGGTGTGGTGGCCAAGGTGAACATGATCTTCTACTCGGTTATCATCGGTTTCTCCATCGGCTGCGAGCCTATCATGGGCTTCAACTACGGGGCAAAGAACTACGCCCGGGTTCGGGAGACCTATCGGAAGACCCTCCTCTTTGTGGTGGTCATTGGCCTCCTGGAGTTCGCCTGCTTCTGGCTCTTCCCGGGCCAGCTCCTGTCGGTCTTCGGGGATGGCACCGCCGTTTACGGGGACTTCGCCATCCGGTATATGCACATCTTCATGTTCATGGTGGCCATCAACGGTGTGGCACCCGTCACCATGAATATGCTCAGCAGCACCGGCAAGGCCAAGCGGGGAACGGTCATCTCCCTCACCCGGCAGATTTTCCTCTTCATCCCTCTGCTTCTTATCCTGCCCCTGTTTCTGGGTCTGGACGGCGTTCTGTATGCAGGACCCATTGCCGACTTGACCGCCATGGTCATCGCCCTGGTGGTGGTCCGTCCGGAACTGGTAAAAATGAACGAGGCAGAAACTATGGTCAGCGGGGAGATTTGATGGTATAATCCCCATAAGCAAAGGCGAAGTTCTGTCGGAAAGGGGGATCCGCCGTGGCACGAAGAAGCACAAAGGAGGATCTCATCAAAGCGGGGATCCAGGAGATCAACAAGAACGGCATCCATGGGTTTTCCATGCGCCGAGTGGCCGATGCCTGCGGCATTTCCTGCGGGGCGCCCTACAAGCACTTTGGGGACAAGAATGCCTTCATCGCCGCCCTCTACGGCTATGTGACCGACCAGTGGCAGGAGGCGCAGGAGAAGATTCTGGAGGCCCATCCCGGGGACCTGCGTGCCCAGATCGTGGAGATGTGCGTGGGTTATGCCCGGTTCCTCATGGAAAAGCCCCATTTCCGGGCCCTGCTCACCATGAAGGACGAGGCATTCGACAGCGCCTACCAGTGTCTGCGGGGGGAGCTCAGCGGCACCACCGTCCGCCTGGCCGGGGAATACTGCGACAGCGTGGGGATGGATCCGTCCGTCCGCAAACGGAAGATCTATGTGATCCGCGCCCTCATCTATGGGGCTATCATCATGTTCGACAACGGTGAGTTGTCCTATGATGACGAGGCCATGGAGATCCTGCGCTACAACATCGCCCGGGAGTTTGACCTCCCCTGATGAAAATACCTGTTCTGTCCCGGAGCCAAAGATGGCTCCGGGCTTTATTTTTCGAAATAGATGGGAAAAATACGTTGACAGGGGGAATTTGGGTTACTATAATAAAATTATCATTGTTCTGTCCTTATGGGATCCGACCGAAAGGAAAGACTAAAGATAATCACATATTGTCGGATGAAGAAACCGGGAGAGACCGTGGCGCAGACACGGAGCCGAAGGGGCTGCAGGAACTCTCAGGCAAAAGGACCGGTTTCGGACGAAACTCCGGAGAGCGAATACCACGCACCGAAGAGGCAATCTGCGAAGGCAGAGAAACTTTCAGGTTAGGTAACGGAGGCACAGAACTTGACTTGGATACGCAAGGACTGTGTCTTTTTTGCTGTCCAAGTCAAATATGAAAAAAGGAGCGAGTTATTATGGAACTGAAGACCCCCCTCTATGATGTTCATCTGGAAGAAGGCGGTAAGATCGTCCCCTTCGCTGGTTACCTGCTGCCCGTGCAGTACGCAGCTTCCGGCGTTATCAAGGAGCACATGGCTGTCCGTCAGGAAGCCGGCCTGTTCGACGTTTCTCACATGGGTGAGATCCTGTTCACCGGCCCCACTGCTCTGGCAACCATCAACCACATCCTGACCAACGACTACACCGGCATGCCCATCAACAAGGTCCGCTACGGTGTTATGTGCAACGAGCAGGGCGGCACCATCGACGACGTCGTCGTCTACAAGTTCTCCGAGGAGGCTTACCTGGTGGTCGTCAACGCATCCAACCGCCACAAGGACTTCGAGCACATGGCTAAGAACGTTCTGGAAGGCACCAAGTGCGAGGATATCTCCGACACCGTCGCTCAGGTTGCTCTGCAGGGCCCCAAGGCTCCCGCAATCATGAAGAAGCTGCTGCCCGAAGATCAGATCCCCAAGGGCTACTACACTGCTCTGCCCAACATCGTCATCAACGGCGTCAAGACCATGATCTCCCGCACCGGTTACACCGGCGAGCTGGGCTATGAGATCTACTGCGCTCCCGAAGACGCAGCAAAGCTGTGGAAGACCCTGCGTGAGGCTGGCGAAGAGTTCGGCCTGATCCCCGCTGGTCTGGGCGCTCGTGACACCCTGCGTATGGAGGCTGCTATGCCCCTGTACGGCCATGAGATGGACGAGACCGTCACTCCCCTGGAGGCAGGTCTGGACTTCGGCGTGAAGATGGACAAGGAAGAGTTCATCGGCCGCGAGGCTCTGGTTGCTGCTGGCGCTCCCAAGCGCGTCCGTATCGGTCTGGGCGTTACCGGCCGCGGCATCATCCGTGAGCACATGGACGTTTACGTTGGCGACGTGAAGATCGGCGAGACCACTTCCGGCACCCAGTGCCCCTACGTTGGCAAGGCCATCGGCATGGCTCTGGTGGACGCTCAGTACACCGAGGTCGGCACCGCTGTTGAGGTCGAGGTCCGCGGCCGCCGCGTTGCTTGCGAGATCGTTCCCCTGCCCTTCTACACCAGAGGTAAGTAATGGATTGCGGGGTTTATCCCCGCATCCCATGAATAAACAAAGAAACAAACCAACATATTATTATTTATTTGGAGGAAATTATCATGTCTAACATTCCCGCAGAACTGAAGTATTCCGCATCCCACGAGTGGATCAAGGAAGAGGACGGCGTTTTCGTTATCGGCCTGACCGACTTCGCACAGAACGCTCTGGGCGACATCGTTTTCATCAACCTGCCCGAAGAGGGTGACGAAGTCACCGCTGGCGAGTCCTTCGCTGACGTTGAGTCCGTCAAGGCTGTCTCCGACGTCTTCTCCCCCGTGACCGGCACCGTCTGCGCAGTCAACGAGGCTCTGCTGGACGACCCCGCACAGGTCAACGAGGATCCCTATGGCGCTTGGCTGGTCAAGGTCGAGAACGTCACCGGTACCGAGGAACTGCTGGACGCAGAGGGCTACGCAGCAGTCGTTGCAGCTGAGGAGGCATAAGAATGGGCAGCTACATTCCCGCAACCCGGGAAGAGCGGCAGAAAATGCTTGAGTCCATTGGCCTGACCTCCATGGACCAGCTGTACAGCATCGTGCCTGAGGAAGCTCTGCTGAAGGAGCTGAACATCCCCGAAGGCCTGAGCGAGCTGGAAGTTGGCAAGAAGGTCACCGCCATGGCTGATCAGAACAAGCAGTTCCGCAGCATCTTCCGCGGCGCTGGTGCTTACAACCACTTCATCCCTTCCATCGTGAAGACCGTTACTTCCAAGGAAGAATTCCTGACCGCTTACACCCCCTATCAGGCTGAAATCAGCCAGGGTGTTCTGCAGTCTATCTTTGAGTATCAGACCCAGGTCTGCGAGCTGACCGGCATGGACGTGTCCAACGCTTCCGTCTACGACGGCGCTACCGCTGCTGCTGAGGCAGTTCTGATGTGCCAGGAGAGAAAGCGTTCCACCGTCGTTGTTTCCGGTTCCTGCGATCCTCAGACCATCGCTGTTATCAAGACCTACTGCGGCAGCCGCGACGTTCCCGTGGTGGTCGTCCCCGCGGTTGACTGCGCTACCGATATGGAAGCTCTGAAGGCAGCCCTGACCAAGGAGACCGCTGCTGTTTACGTCCAGAGCCCCAACTACTACGGTGTTATCGAAGACATGGACGCTGTGGTGGCTGCTACCCACGAAGTGGGTGCAAAGGCAATCATGGGCGCCAACCCCATCTCCCTGGGCCTGCTGAAGACCCCCGGTGAGTACGGCGCTGACGTCGCTGTCTGCGAAGGCCAGCCTCTGGGTATGCCCATCGGCTTCGGCGGTCCCTACCTGGGCATCATGACCTGCACCCAGGCTATGACCCGTAAGATGCCCGGCCGTATCGTCGGCCAGACCACCGACCACGACGGCCGCCGTGCTTTCGTCCTGACCCTGCAGGCTCGTGAGCAGCACATCCGCCGTGAG
>JAFYPT010000186.1 GCA_017547425.1 Ruminiclostridium sp. | reverse complement strand
GGAGCCATCCCCTCCGCCTTCACCTTTGACCCCCATCCCCAGAATGTCATTCTGGGGAAGCCCCTGCCCCTCATCACCTCCCCCGAGGACCGCGGCGACCTGATGCGGAAGTATTATGGCATCCAGGACGTGATCGTGGAGCCTTTCACCCCCCAGTTCATGAAGCAGCACTGGCGGAAGTTCCTGGAAGAGACCCTCATCCAGGGGCTGGGGGCCGTCCATCTGGTGGCCGGTCACGACTACCACTTCGGCTACAAGGGGGAGGGCAACCCCCAGCTGCTGAAGGAAGCCTGCGCCGAGCTGGGCATTGGCTGCGACATCATCGAGAAGGTGGAGCAGGAGAGCATCACCGTCTCCTCCACCTATATCCGCACCCTCATCGCCCAGGGCGAGATCGAGCGGGCCAATGAGTTCCTGGGCCATCCCTACACCCTCAGCGACCGGGTCTCCCACGGCAAGAAGCTGGGCACCACCCTGGGCTTCCCCACCGTGAACCTGAAGCTGAAGGAGCACGTACTCCCCCCTGCCAAGGGTGTGTACGCCACCAAGGTCATCCTGGAAAATGGGGAGACCCACATCGCCGTCACCAACGTGGGCACCCGCCCCACCGTGGACGACGGCGACCACCTGACCATCGAGGGCTTCATTCTGGATTTCAACGGCGACCTCTATGGCCAGAAGATCCAGATGGAATTCTACAAGTACCTGCGGCCCGAAAAGAAGTTCCCCTCCTTCGATGCTCTGAAGGAAGAGGTCTTCCGAAACGCCCAGCAGACCAGAGATTATTTCGCAGAACATCCCTGAACATGAAAAAGTCCAAGACCAGTCGGTCTTGGACTTTTTATCATATATGGTGTATATTCTCACCTTCCGCCACGGTGCCGGTGGAGTCGGCCACCTTGGAGAAAGCGAATTTTTGCTTGGAGTACAAACCGCTGTATCCCGACACCAGGAAGCTGGCAGCCACCGCCACCAGGAATCCTCCAGGGTTGCAGAAGGAGAAGACCTCAAAACCCAGGACCAGAGAGGTCAAAGGACAGTTGGTGACACCACAGAAGACGGCCACCATGCCGATGGCAGCGGCGTAAGCCGGGTCCAGCCCCAGCAAGGGGCCCATGACACAGCCAAAGGATGCGCCGATGGCAAAAGCCGGGACGATTTCGCCGCCCTTAAAGCCCGCGCCCAAGGTAATAGCCGTCAAAAGCATCTTTAAAGCAAAGTCCCATGGCATAGCCTTTGCCTGGCCGATGGACTGGTCGATGAGGGCCTGGCCGCTGCCCAGGTAGTACCGGGTATTCAGCAGCAGAGTCAGACCCACCACGATACAGCCGCCCACCACCACCCGCAAGTAGGGGTTGGGGAAAACTCGCTCGAACAGCTGACGAACCCCAGAGAAGGTGTAGCACACCAGAATGCTCAACAGACCGCAGATCACTGCCAGAATCAATACCCTGGTGAAAAACAGGACATCTTCCGAAGAGGGATCCATGGCAAACACCACCGCATGGCAGCCCATCAACTGGGCAATCTCGCCTGCCATAATGGAGGAAACCACACAGGGGAGCAGGGCACCCATGGGGAGCATGCCCACGCAGGAAATCTCCAAAGCGAAAATGACGGCAGAAATTTGGTTGCCGAACACCGCTGAGAAGCCGGCGCTCATGCCGCACATGACGGCCAAATCCTCGAATTCGTCCCCCAACCGGAAACAGTGGCGGACCACTTCCGCCAGGGAACCGCCCAGCTGGAGGGCCGCACCCTCACGACCGGCTGAGCCACCGAAGAAGTGGGTCAGGAGGGTGGAAGCAAAGATGACCGGGGCCAAAAGCCGGGAAACGGGCTGTTCCCCTCGGGCGGCCTGGATGACAATGTCCGTACCGCCAGCCGTTCGGATGTCCCCCCTTTTGTAGAGCCACACGATGGCCAGACCCACCAGCGGCAGCAGGTAGATGCTCCAGGAGACCTCATTGCGGAACACATCGGACAGGGACAACAGCCGGGAAAATGCACCGCCGATGACACCCACCACCATGCCCACACCCAGGGCAAAGAAGATGGCCCGGGCGTTGATGCGCAGGCTCTCTGCGCTGAAGATCATTTCGGCATAGACCTCACGAAACAAACCTTTTGGCTTATATTTCCATTTTTTCACCCCAGAACCACCCCCTTTTTCAACAAAAATCGTCTTTTGTATCATACCACATTTCCCGCCGTTTGCAATCCGAAATCCCAGGGGAGAAACCTTGTCAGAATTGTGCATTCTATGGTATGATTAGATATTAAACATGAGAAAACGAGGTGATCCCCGTGCAGATCGGTTCTGTACACATTGATTCCCCCCTGGTCCTGGCTCCTATGGCTGGGGTGACGGACATCGCCTTCCGAAGCATATGCCGGGAACTGGGCGCCGGTTACACCATCACCGAAATGGTCAGCGCCAAGGCCCTGTGCTATCAGGATAAAAAATCCCTCCCCCTCCTCCGGCTGGAAGAAGGGGAACACCCTGCGGGTGTCCAGCTCTTTGGCAGCGACCCCGTGTGCATGCAGGAGGCCGCCGAGATTGCCATGAAGGTCTCCGGTGCGGACATCCTGGACATCAACATGGGCTGTCCCGTCCCCAAGGTGGCCAACAACGGCGACGGCTCCGGCCTGCTGCGGGACCTGGACAAGGCCTGCCGGGTGGCTGAGGCTACCATCAAGGGGGCCGGCGGCAAGCCAGTCACCGTGAAGATGCGTCTGGGCTGGGACAAAGGCAACATCGTCTGCCTGGAACTGGCCAAGATGTTGGAAAGCCTGGGCGTGGCCGCCATTACCCTCCACGGCCGCACCAAGGTCCAGATGTACTCCGGCACCGCCAACTGGGACTACATCCGGGAGATGAAGGAATCCCTCTCCATCCCGGTCATCGCCAACGGCGACGTGTTCTCCGGCAAGGACGCCGCCCACATCCTCAAGTATACCGGAGCCGACGGCGTCATGATCGCCCGTGGTGTCTTCGGTAACCCCTGGATCTTCCAGCAGGCCAAGGCCGCCATCGCCGGAGATCCCATTCCTCCCCTGCCTCCCCTGGCCGAGCGTTGCGACGTGGCCGTGAAGCAGTTTGAGATGGCCGCCAAGTACAAGAGCGAAAAAATCGCCTGCCTGGAGGCCCGGAAGCATTACGCCTGGTATCTGAAGGGAGTCCCCCACGCAAACTATTGGAAGAGCGAGATTTCCAAGATCACCACCCTGGAAGACGTCTACCGGGTGACTGCCGGTATCAAGCGGGAGCTGAAGGACGACGATCATGACCGATGACCGTCTCCTCCTGCAAAAGGCCCAGGAGGGGGACCGGAAGGCCTTTGAGTCCCTCGTGGGGCTTCACAGCCGGGGGGTCTACAACCTGGCCCTGGGCTACACCGGCCGCCACCAGGACGCAGAGGAGATCACCCAGACGGTATTTCTCAAGATGTGGAAGGCCCTGCCCCAGTTTCGGGGTGGTTCCACCTTCTCCACCTGGCTCTACCGGCTGACCCTCAACGCCTGCACCGACCACTATCGTCGGGAAAAGAAACGGCAGGGGGATCTTTCCCTGGAAGACCCCGACCTGGTTCCCATCCGGGACACCGCTCCTTCTCCCGAGGACAT
This sequence comes from Ruminiclostridium sp., assembly GCA_017547425.1. Classification (GTDB taxonomy): domain Bacteria; phylum Bacillota; class Clostridia; order Oscillospirales; family Oscillospiraceae; genus Evtepia. The sequence goes on along the minus strand of JAFYPT010000186.1, from coordinate 452 downwards.
AGTCATCCAGCGGGAGGAGCAGGCCAACCTGCGCAAGGCCCTGGCGGACCTGCCGGAACTCCACCGGGTGGTCCTCATCCTCCGGGAACTGGACGGCCTGGACTACCAGGAGATCGCCCAGGTCCTGGAGGTCGAAGTGGGCACCGTAAAGTCCCGCCTGGCCCGGGCCAGACGGGCCCTCCGGGAGAAACTTCTGGCCCAGGGGAACCTTTGGGATGGTCCCCCGTCTAACTCTGCGAAAGGAGGGATGGCCCCATGATCTCCTGCCAACACTGTGAAGAACTCCTCAACGCCCGCCTGGACGGGGAACTGCCCCCGGAGGATGCCCCTCTTCTGGACGAGCATCTGGCCCAGTGCCCGGACTGCCGGAAGCTGGACCGGGACCTGACTTCCCTCCACCATCGGCTCCAAAAGCTGTCCTTTGACCCACCTGAGGACCTGACCGCCGCCAT
>JAFYPT010000185.1 GCA_017547425.1 Ruminiclostridium sp. | reverse complement strand
GAGTCTGGCCTCCCGGTATGACGTCCAGCAGTTCGTGGAGAAGGTCCAGAACGTGCCCCCTCTGTCCTCCCTCACCGGTGGTCTCCACCTGCACAACCTCCGCTGCCCCAGCGAGGAGGCTTATCAGCGGGTGTGCGACGAGCTGGAGAGCTTGGGCATCCTCTACACCGAGGGGAAGAACGACTGATTTTTTGACAAACCACAAAACGTACTATGATAGACGGCGCATAGGAAAAACACATGCGCCGTCTATTTGTTTTCTGAGACAAAAAGGAGGACCAGAAAATATGGATCGGTTCAAGAAATTCCTGGCCCGGAAGGACATCGTCTTCTCTGCCAAGCGGTACGGCGTGGATGCCCTGGGCGCCATGGCCCAGGGCCTCTTTTGCACCCTGTTGGTGGGCACCATCCTGAACACCCTGGGTACCCAGTGCGGCATCGGCTTCCTGTCTGCCTCTGTGGTGACCGTTGGTGCCGGTGACGCCGCCACGGCCTACACCATCGGTGGTCTGGCCTCTGCCATGGTGGGTCCTGCCATGGCCATCGCCATCGGGTACGCCCTCCAGGCACCCCCGCTGGTTCTGTTCTCTCTGGCCCCTGTGGGTTACGCCACCAACATCCTGGGCGGCGCAGGCGGTCCTCTGGCCGTCCTCATCATCGCCATCATCGCCGCTGAGTGCGGCAAGGCAGTCTCCAAGGAGACCAAGATCGACATCCTGGTGACCCCCATCGTCACCGTTCTGGTGGGCATCGGCGTGGCCTATGTGATCGCACCTCCCGTGGGCGCTGCCGCTTCCTATGTGGGTAACCTCATCATGTGGGCCACCGAGCTGCAGCCCTTCGCCATGGGCATCCTGGTGTCCGTCATCGTGGGCATCGCCCTGACCCTCCCCATCTCCAGCGCGGCCATCTGCGCCGCTCTGGGCCTCACCGGTCTGGCCGGCGGCGCTGCCGTGGCCGGCTGCTGCGCTCAGATGGTGGGCTTCGCCGTCCTCTCCTTCAAGGAGAACAAGTGGGGTGGCCTGGTCTCCCAGGGCCTGGGCACCTCCATGCTCCAGATGGGCAATATCGTCCGCAACCCCAAGATCTGGATCCCCCCCACGGTGGCCGCTGCCATCACCGGCCCCATCGCCACCTGCCTCTTACACCTGGAGATGAACGGCACTCCCGTGTCCTCCGGCATGGGTACCTGCGGTCTGGTGGGTCCCATCGGTGTGTACACCGGCTGGGTCAACGACGTGGCCGCCGGGGCCAAGATGGCCATCACCGGCCTGGACTGGCTGGGTCTGGTCCTCATCTGCTTCGTCCTCCCCGCCGTCCTCACCTGGCTCATCGGCATCCCCTGCCGCAAGCTGGGCTGGATCAAGGATGGAGATCTGAAATTAGATGCATAATTCGGAGAGAAATCCCCCTGACCTTCTGGCCAGGGGGATTTTGTGTGTTGTGATAGAGAAGTGCCTCGCAGAGTTCGCTGCCCGCAGCGGACTGCAATCCTGCACTTTTGGCAAAATATTTGCCAAAAGTCTATAAAAAATGGGAACCGCTTTTGCGGTTCCCATTTTTTATGATAAGGCCGAAGCCGTTATGTCAAATTCAGTCCTGGTCGACGATGATGCCGTAGCCGCCGTCGTTGCGCTTATACACCACAGAGAATGCGCCGCCTTCGTCCTCGTTGCGGAAGGCGAAGAAGGTGTGGTTCACCAGGTTCATCTGGAGAATAGCCTCCTCCACAGTCATGGCACCGAAGAAGAAACGCTTGGTGCGCAGGACCTGATAGCCGGGATCCTCGTCCTCGTCGGCCTCGGGCACGAAGTACTCTTCGTTGGGAGCCTCGAAGGCTTCCTTGCGCAGGCGCTTTTCCAGACGGGACTTGTTCTTGCGAAGCTGGCGCTCGATGGATGCAACAGCAGCATCGATGGAGACAAACATATCAGAAGTGCTCTCAGCCACGCGGATGACGGTAGAACCGGAACGGATGGTAACTTCCAGGATGTTCCGTCCCTTTTCAACACTGAAGACGACGTTTACGTCGGGCTCGGTCTTGAAATAGCGATCCAGCTTGCCGATCTTCTTTTCAGCATAAGCGTGCACGCGGTTGGGGATGTTCACTTTCTTGTCGGTAAAGGTGAATTTCATATATGTCAGCTCCTTTCGTGGGGGTGTAAAAAGAGGTCGTCCTCTATTTACATTCACAGTATACCACATTACTCCATAAAAGTCACGCCTTTTTTGCAAAAATCACAAATGGGATTTTGGAATTAAAGAAAATCTAGGCATATCAACGGTTTTCGACGGGGTACACCCTTGACGGAGGGGGAGAAAAGGGGTAGGATAGGTTTGGCGGCGGACCTGCCGGCCATGTAACATCGTTCATTCCATTCTCCTGCTTGTGCGCTCCCATGGAGCGCAATTTTTTTGCCCATCCGGGAAAAGTGTCAAAACAGCTGGATAGCCTGTTGTATTGTTTTTGATTTCTGTTATACTTTGAAGCAGAAGAGTGCAGAACCTGTCGGGTTTTGCCGAAGAAATCAATTATGAGGGGAGAATAAATATGGAAGCTTTTAGTTCCAGCCTCATGGAGATGGCCACCGCTGTGGGCGGCAAGATCGTTCTGGCTCTGGTGGTTCTCATCATAGGCAGCGCTGTCATCAAGAAGGCAGTCAAACTGGTAGCCAAGAGCAAAAGCTTGGATAAGGTGGAGGGTACGGTCCGCTCCTTCCTGGTGAGCTTTGTGAAGATCGGCCTGTATGTGATCCTGGTGATCTCCATCATTGCTATCCTGGGCGTTCCCATGGCCTCCGTGGTGGCCGTGCTGGCCTCTGCCGGTGTGGCAGTGGGTCTGGCCCTCCAGGGTGCTCTGTCCAACCTGGCCGGCGGCATCATGCTGATGATTTTCCGACCTTTCCGCCAGGGGGACTACATTGAGGCAGCCGGTGTGGACGGTGTGGTTCAGGAGGTCACCCTCTTCTACTCGGTGCTGCTGTCTCTGGACAACAAGCGCATCACCGTGCCCAACGGAAGCCTTATGAACGCCAACGTGGTGAACTACTCCACCGAGGCCCTGCGCCGGGTAGACCTGACCTTCGGCTGTGCCAAGAGTGAGGCGCCCGCTGAGATTCAGGATCTGATCATGGGTGTGCTGAAGGCCAACGGCAAGGTCCTGGCCGACCCGGCCCCCTTTGCCCGCCTCAGCGGCGGCACCAACGAGGCCATGGAGTTCACCGTTCGTGTCTGGTGCAAAAGCGAGGACTACTGGGATGTGTACTTTGATTTGACCCAGTCCATTACCGAGGCCATGGGCGCCAAGGGCGTTCAGGCACCTGCTGTCCGTGTGATCACCCAGTAAATCAGCCAATAAAAAACCCGGAAGACCATCAGGTCTTCCGGGTTTTATGTTCGTTTAGCGATGGCCGCTGCGGCGGGAGCTGCGCTTCTCGGTCATGCGCAGGTCGGACAGCTTGCTGTCGGACATCTGCATGAACTGCTTCAGGCGGGCCTCGAAATCAGCGGGGCCTGCAGCCTGGGGTGCAGCGGGGGCGTTGCGGGGCTGGTTGTTGGGACGGGGACCATTGTTGGTGCGGGGTGCGCCCTCACGGTCCTTGTTGAAGGGACGGTCGCCCTTGCCGCGGAAGTCGGTGCGGTTGTTGTTGTTGCCGCCCTGACGGTCCCGCTGGGGATTCTGGGGACGGGGAGGAGGGGGTGTGGCCTTCTTGATGGACAGATTGATGCGGCCTGCCTCATCGATGCTCACGACCTTTACCTTGACCTCCTGGCCTTCCGTCAGGAAGTCCTTCACGTCGGCCACATAGGAGTGGGCGATCTCAGAGATGTGGACCAGACCGGACCGACCGCCGGGCAGGGACACAAATGCGCCGAATTTGGTGATACTTTTGATGTTTCCTTCCAGGATTGCGCCTACACTGATTTCCATATGTACTGAAAATCCTCCTCATTAAAATAGCGCTCACGTTTCATGAGCGGAAAAAGAGACCACTCTCTTAATCTGTGATGTAAAAGACCCGGTCGTGGGGGGAGACCAGGCCCAGCTTTTCCCGGGCGATGTCTTCCACGAAGTCGGGGTTATCGCGGTTTTCGATGGCGTTGGACAGCTCGGTGTTGTACTGTTCCTGCTCGGCCACCTGCTCGGTGAGGGTCTCCACCTCTGCCTTGGCGGCGGAGATGTCCTGCCGGACACTGATCAGAGCATAGATCAGGTAGGCCAGGATCAGGATCAGAGCGATCCTCCCAAGAAGACCAACCTTTTTGGAGCGAAGCACTGCGGGTCGCCTCCCTTTCTGGTTCGCTGGGGCAAGGAGACTTGCCGGGGTTTTTACGTCTTAGATGGTATATTTTACTCCAAAGAAGGGAAAAAGAAAAGGCCTTTTTCACAGAAATTCGCACCTGTTGAAGGGTTTTTGCCAACGGAGCCCGGAGGATGAAAAGTGTCTTCCGCAGAGGGGCGGTGATCAGGTCCAGAAGGCGGCGGAGGAAGGGGCTGAGAAGGAGAAAATACCACCCTCCCCCCAGGGCCAGGGCGGCCAGGGTGTAGAGCCGGACTTGGCCGTTCTCCCAAAAGGTGGCGGTGAGGAAGAGGGTCAGGCAGGTTGTCAGCCAGAAGAGGAGGTCCAGGAGGCCGCGAAGGGGCCGGAAGGGGAGGAGGACCCGGGGAAGGCGGAGAAGGTCGTAGAGAAGCCCCAGGGCCCCTCCCAGGGCCAGACACAGGAGAAAGACCCGAATCTGGAGGAGGGGAGAGAGGGCCAGGCTCATCCCCGGAAGAGGCGGGCCAGGAAGCTGCCGCCCCGGGGGTCCTCCTCCTCGTAGGTGAGGGCGTCCACCTGGCCCTCCACCAGCAGGTCGCCCCCGTCCAGGCTGAGCTTTTCGATGTGGAGTCCGGTCCCCCGGATGGCCAGTGCCCCCTGGTTGGTGGTCAGGAGGATGGAGGACTCGTCAAAGCTTTCCACGCTGTCCACCCCGGAGATGGTGAGCCGACGGCGGTTTTCCAGGTGGAGGCGATGGGGGGAAGATTCATAATCAGGCATAAAAATCCCGTCCTTTCGGTTGGTTTGAGAAAGTCTATGCACGGGAGGGGAGAAAAAGAAGAAACAGCCTGCCCTCCTTGTATGGGGAGAGCAGGCTGTTTGTATGGGGATTACATTTACACCTCAGACAGGGTGAAGGTAAACTCGGTGAAGCCGTCCTGGCTGGTGACGGTGATGTCTTCCTTATAGGTGTTCAGGATGGTTTTCACGATGTACAGTCCCAGGCCAACCCCCTCCTTGTGGGCCGAGCGGGAGCTGTCGGCCTTGTGGAAGCGGTCGAAGATGTGGGCCAGCTGTTGGGGGGGGATGGTCTCGCCTTCGTTGCCGATGGCAATGTAGGCCTTGCCCCGCTGGGTGGTGATCTTCAAGGTGAGCAGGCCCTTGGGGGCGGCGAACTTTACGGCGTTGTCCAGCAGGTTGTAGCACACCTGGGTGACGGCATCCGGGTCGCCCCAGACCATCACAGGACCGTCGGGGAGGTCAGTCTGGACATCCAGGTCCTTCTCGGTGATCTTGGCCTCCAGGCTCACCAGGACCCGCAGGAGGACCTCCAGCACGTCGAACTGCTCCTGGGCGGCCACACGCTCCGAGGACTGGAGCCGGGAGAGTTCCAGCATCCGGCGGACCAGGCGGGACAGGCGGCGGGTCTCCGAGGAGATGACCTGGAGGGATTCCCGCTCCTTTTCCGGGGGGATGGTGCCGTCCAGAATGCCCTCGGCAAAGCCGGCGATGGTGGTCATGGGGGTCTTGAGCTCGTGGGAGACGTTGGCCACGAACTCGCTGCGTTTCTGCTCCGCCTGGGCCAGAGAGTCGGCCATGGCGTTGAAGGCCTGAGCCAGTTCACCGATCTCATCGGTGCGGTTGGCGTACTCGGTGAAGCGGGTCTCAAACTCGCCCCGGGCGAACTTGTTGGCTGCCTTACTCATGCTTTTCAGGGGGTCGATGATCCGCTGAACGGCCACGGAGCACAGGAGAATGGAGACCAACAGAACGGCGGCGGCCGTCACCAGGAAGAGCTGGAAGGTGTTTTCCAGGAAGGTCAGGGCGGCGGTGGCGTCCGAGGCCACGAAGAGGATGCCCAGGGGGGAAGAACTGGTGATCTGTTCCCGGGTGAGGGGATCGATGGTGTAGGTGATGATGGGAACGCCTGTTACGAAGCACTCCGAGGGCAGGATGCCGTTGAAGGTGGTGGTGCCGCCGTAGGTTCCCTTCTCCAGGATCTGATCCACCACCCAGTCCGGCACATAGGCTCCCAGGACGGAGAATTCCTCGGACAGGACGGCCCCGGTGGCGTAGAGGATGCGGCCGTCGGGCTGGCACAGGAGGATGGTGGAGTCGGAGATCATAGCCACCGAGGACAGGTAGGACCGGAAGTTCTGGCTGGAGAGGGTCATGCCGTCGCTGATGGCCGAGTTGGCATAGGCCGAGATGTAGGAGATGTTACGCTCGGCGGCTTTCTGGCTCTCGTTCTGCTGGTAGCGGAAGGAGAGGGCCAGGAAGCTGGTGCCCAGGAGGGTCATGGAAAAGACGATGAGGCAGATGATCAGGGTCAGCTGCCGGGTATACATGCTGGTCTGCTTGGGCCGGGCGCTTTGGTGGGCGTTCTGCCGGGCCTGCTGGACCTGCTTGGCCTGCTGCGCCTGCTTGGCCTGCTGCGCCTGTTGGGCTTTGTCGGTCATGGGCAGGGCTCCTTATCCGTTCAGGAGCTCAAACTTGTAGCCCACGCCCCAGACGGTCTTCAGGGACCACTGGTCACTGACACCCTCCAGCTTTTCCCGCAGGCGCTTGATGTGGACGTCCACGGTGCGGGAGTCGCCGAAGTAGTCAAAGCCCCAGACTTCGTCCAGCAGCTGGTTCCGGGTGAAGACCCGGTTGGGGGAGGAGGCCAGATGGAAGAGGAGCTCCAGCTCCTTAGGGGGCGTGTCGATGCGGGTCCCCTTGACCTCCAGCTCGTAGGAGTCCAGGTTGATGACCAGACCGTCGAAAGTCAGGCGGCGGGCCTTGACCTCCTCGTCCCCCAGGCGGCGGAGGACGGCGTGGACACGAGCCAGAAGCTCCTTCATCTCGAAGGGCTTGACGATGTAGTCGTCGGCGCCCATCTCCAGGCCAGCCACCTTGTCGATGGTCTCACCCTTGGCGGTGAGCATGATGATGGGGGTGGAGTCGGTCTCCCGGATCTTGGCGCAGACCGACCAGCCGTCCATCACCGGGAGCATGATGTCCAGCAGGACCAGGTCGGGACGGAAGGCCCGGTAATACTCCAGAGCTTTGCCGCCGTCTTCGGCCACCATGGTCTCGTAGCCTTCCTTCTTTAAGTAGAGGTTCACCAGTTCGGCGATGTTGTTGTCGTCCTCTACGATGAGTACCTTTCTTGCCATATACAAAAACACCTCTTTCTGTGGAATGTTCTGAGGATAGAATAGCAGAAAAGTTTGAACAAATCTGCTGTTTGGATGCATTATATCACATTTTTCTTCCCGGTGGTATAGGAAGGTGGGGCGGTGGGCATAGTAGGGAGGAACCTTTCAGAAAGGAGAGCGCAGCATGAACGAAAAGAAGGATTACAAGTCCACCTCCAGCCAGTCCGGCCAGGGCCAGCAGAAGAAGGAGCAGCGGAAGTCTTCCGGTTCCACCAAGCAGTCCGGCAGCAACTGAACCAGGTGTGATGTGGCCCGGGGCCGATGCGGAAACGCATCGGCTCCGGGCTTTTTTGTGCTTTTGCGTGCAAAAGCGTTCCTGGGAAAAGTCGGGACAGGAGGGAGCGGCTGGGGACAGAAGAAATGAAGTCGAAAATTATTTTTTGAAACGTGTACGTTTGCGTACACGAAACCCCGTTTTTTCGCCTATTAGTGAAAGGAGGTTTGCCAATGACCAAACGAAAGGTAACCAAACAGGAGGTCCTGCGGCGCATGCTGGACCTGGCAACCAGCGGGGCCAACGACCCGGTGAAGCTGGCCTACCTGCACGAGGAGGACCGGGAGGAAATCGGTGGTCTGGATCTGGGGTGTCTGGCTGCGTTCAAACGCTGCGCCAACGGCGAGGTGGAGGTGAAGCTGGTTGAGCGGAGAGTCCTTTTTCAGCAGATCCTGGATCAGCTGAAGGAGGAGAGTGAGGACGGCCCCTCTGCCTTCCTGCGGGCTCTGGATGGGGGACAGGTCCAGACGGAACTGGTTTCCCGGCGATGATACAGACCTTTTCCCCCAAGCAGAAACAGGTTTTGGGGTGGTGGCGGAAGGGAGCCTTCTCTGAAGGGCTGGATGCCATCATCTGTGACGGAGCGGTACGAAGCGGGAAGACCCTATGCCTGGGCCTTTCCTTCTTTCTCTGGGCTATGGCCCGGTTCCAACGGCAGCAGTTTGCTCTGTGCGGAAAGACCAAAGAGTCGATTCGGCGGAACCTTCTGTTTGGGGTTCGCCCCCTTCTGGAGGAATTGGGGTTTGACTGGGAGGAGAAGGTTTCCCGGAACTGGATCAAGGTCCGGTTGGGGGGAATGGAGAACACCTTCTACCTCTTCGGCGGCAAGGATGAGGGAAGCGCATCTCTCATCCAGGGCATCACCCTGGCGGGGGTCCTGCTGGACGAGGTAGCCCTCATGCCCCGGTCCTTTGTGGAGCAGGCCTGCGCCCGGTGTTCCGTGACGGGAGCTCGGTTCTGGTTTTCCTGCAACCCGGAGGGGCCGGGGCACTGGTTCTACAAGGAGTGGATCTGCAAGGCAGAGGAGCGAAGAGCCCTCCATCTGCGGTTCTTCATGGAGGACAACCCTGCTTTGTCGGAGGAAACCCGTCAGCGGTATGAGCGAGCCTTTCAGGGGGCCTTCTACCGACGGTTCGTCCTGGGAGAGTGGACGGCGGCCGAGGGGCTGGTCTACGACTTCTTCGACGAGAGTTTGGTCCGGGAACCCCCGGATGGGGAGGCGGAGGAATGGGTCATCTCCTGCGACTACGGTACGGTGAACCCCACTTCCATGGGCCTCTGGGGAAGGTATGGCGGGGTATGGTACCGGGTGAAGGAGTACTACTACGATGCCCGGGAGGAAAAACGCCAGCAGACCGACCGGGAGTACGCCGACCGGCTCGGGGAACTGGCGGGCGGTCGGGAGATCCGGGCGGTGGTGGCCGACCCCTCGGCAGCTTCCTTTCTGGAGGTCCTTCGCCGGGAGGGGTGGCCGGTGCGAAAGGCAAAGAACGATGTACTCTCCGGCATCCGCCTTACCGCCGACGCCCTGAAGAACGGGAAGGTGGTCATCTGCTCCACCTGCGCCGATGCCATTCGGGAGTTCGGTTCCTACTGCTGGGACCTCACCGACGGGGACAAGGACCGGGTGAAGAAGCAGTTTGACCACGCCATGGACGAGATCCGGTATTTCGTGGCCACCATTGTGGCCGGGGAAACGGGGGGGTTCTGGGCCGGGGTGGTGGAGAGAACACAATAAAAAGGAGGTAACCAATGCCATTATTCAAACGAGAACGGCGGAGGGAGGTGACGCCGTCAGCGGTCCAAATGGGCCGGTCCGACCGCCATCCCTTCCGACTGGTGGACGGGTACATCCCCCTCTGCCAGCCGGAGTTCAGCCTGTACCGGTCTATCCGAGAGGCCATCCCAGTGGTGGATGCGGCCATTCTGAAGCTGGTCCGGCTCACCGGCGGGGTCTCGGTCGCTTGCCGGGACAAGGGGGCGGAACGGGAACTGAATGAGTTTCTGCGGACCGTTCCTGCCGGGTGGAACCAGCGGGGGATCCAGGCCTTCCTGGACGGCTACCTGGACTGCCTGCTCACCTGCGGTCGGGCGGTGGGGGAGATCGTCCCCGCCCGGGACGGACGGGAGATCGCCGCCGTCCTCTGCGGGAACGTGTCCGACATTGAGGTGAAGGAGGAGGGCTCTCCCCTGGAGATCCTCCTGGCCCTGCGAAAGCCTGACGGCACCACCCAGGTGCTCCCCCGCCAAGACCTGCTCCTTTTCACCCCCTACAGCCCCAGCCCGGAGAACCCCTACGGGGTCTCCCTCCTGCACAGTATGCCCTTCCTGTCGGGGATCCTGTTAAAGATCTACCAGACCCTGGGAGCCAACTGGGAGCGGGCGGGGAACGTCCGCTTTGCCGTGGTGTACAAGCCCGGGGAGGAGGGACTGGACAGCCGCAGGCTCCAGGAGCGCAGTGAGCTGCTGGCCCAGCGATGGTCAGAGGCCATGCAGTCCACCCGGTCCGGGGCAGTCCGGGACTTTGTGGCCACGGGGGACGTGGAGATCAAGGTCATTGGGGCTGAGTGTGAAATGCCCGACTGTCAGGCTCCGGTGCGGCTCATCATCGAGCAGCTCATCGCCCAGACGGGGATCCCACCCTTCCTGCTGGGGCTGAACTGGTCCTCCACCGAGCGGATGAGCAGCCAGCAGGCTGACATCATGACCAGTGAGCTCACCGCCCTGCGACGGACCCTCACCCCGGTGGTGGAGCGGGTCTGCCGCCTGTGGCTGCGGATGCACGGCTATGACTGCCCCTTCCAGGTGGAGTGGGAGGAGATCAACCTCCAGGACCAGGTGGAGGAGGCCCGGGCAGAGCTTTACCGCCAGCAGGCAGCAAGACTGGAACGAGAAGAAGTAAAGGAGGAACACCATGAGAACGGTAACCAAGGAAGCCCAGACCCAGGCCGCTGACCCTGTGGAAGGGGAACTGGGCTACATCAACCGTCTGGCCTGCCGGGAACTGACGGCGGAGGAGGTCTACACCTTCGCCGTCCGCCTGTGCGACAACCAGACCGACCGGGATGAGGAATATTTTGACCGGGCCGCCCTGGGGAAGCTGGCCCAGCTCTTTGTGGGCAAGACCGGTATCTTTGACCACTCCTGGAGCGCCAAAGACCAGACCGCTCGCCTCTACCGCACCGAGCTGGTGGAGGAGCCCGGAGTGATCACCCAGGCCGGGGAGCCGGGGTGCTACCTGAAAGGGTACGCTTACATGCTCCGTACCGGGGAGAACGAGGCTCTCATCCAGGAGATCGAAGGGGGAATCAAGAAGGAGGTCAGCGTCAGCTGCGCCGTCAGCCGGTGCGTGTGCTCCATCTGCGGCAATGATATCCATGACCGGGCCCTGTGCAGCCATGTGAAGGGCCGGGTCTACGAGGGCAAGCGGTGTATGGTGAAGCTGGCCGACCCCACCGACGCCTATGAGTGGTCCTTCGTGGCCGTCCCCGCCCAGCGGCGGGCCGGGGTGGTGAAGGCCTACGGTACCGGCAAGACCCTGCGCCAGATGCTGGCTGGTCTGGACCGGGAAGGACCCTGGCGGGAGGAGCTCCGCCAGCTGGAGAAGGAGGCCCAGGCGGGTCGAAAGTATCTGGAGGGTCTGCGCCAGGAGACCGTACGGCTGGGTCTTCTGGCCGAACAAAACCTGGGGGGTGACACCCTCCGGTCCATCGCTGACAAGCTGGAAGGGGAGGAACTGGAAGCCCTCCGGGCCTGCTTTGAGAAACGGCTGGAACAGGAATTGGCCCTGCCTGTCCAGCTGACCTATGGGGCCGGAGAGACGGGCCCTCAGGGAGACAACGGGGTCTTCAGCATTTAACAACAAGGAGGAAAACGTATGAGCGTAGCATTCAACGGCATGGAAAACCAGGTAGTTACCTTCCGTGCAGAGACCGGTGAGGCAGGGGATGTGGTAGCCATGGAGTACAACGACCAGGTGAAGACCGCCTCTGAGGGTACGGCCCCTGTGGGCATCCTGCTGAACAAGCGCTGCAACTACGGCGCGGTTCAGATCAAAGGATTCGTTCAGGTGGCCTACAGCGGGGCCACACCCCCCAGCCTGGGTTGGAACAGCTTTGTGGCCGACGGAAAGGGGGGCATGCGTCTGGCAGCCTCTGGGGAGACCGGCAGACCCTGTCTGGTGGTAAACCTGAACTCCTACAGCAAAATGATGGGCCTGTTCCTGTGAGACAGGCAGAAAGGATGTGTGAAACATGGCATATCAGTTTGAAACGGTGAAGCTGGACAAGGGGATGTACAGCGAGGCAGGGACCTCCTTTACCAAGGTTCTGGAGAAGTGCGACCCTTCCGAGCAGTACAAAGGCACCCCTCTGGAGCATCTGGATGCCTTCCAGCGGCAGCTCAAGCGCTTTGACATCAAGGTAAAGGGGGCGGATTCCGATGTGGTCTCCAAGTTCTTTGCCACCTGGGAGTCCGCCGTCCTGTTCCCTGAGTATGTGGCCCGGGCCGTCCGCCAGGGTATGGAGGAGAACAACATTCTTCCCTTTATGACCGCGGCGGAGACCCGCATCAGCGGCATGGATTACCGATCCATCACCTCCGATCCCACCGGCAGCGAGAAGGCACTGAAGCATGTGGCCGAGGGGGCTGTCATCCCGGAGACCCGCATCCGCGCCCAGGAAAACCTGGTGCAGCTTCACAAAAGAGGCCGGATGCTGGTAGCTTCCTATGAGGCCATCCAGTTCCAGCGTCTGGATCTGTTCTCTGTGACCCTGCGGCAGATCGGTGCCTACATCAACCAAATGCACATAGCCGATGCAGTGGATGTTCTTCTGTACGGCGACGGAAACGATAACGCTGCCAGCAGCTACACGGTGGGTTCCGGCCCCATCGGCGGAACCTCCGGAGAGCTATCCTATGAGGCCCTGGTGAATTTCTGGAGCCAGTTCTCCCCCTATACCATGAATACTATGGTGGTGGGGGATACCATGGCTCAGATTCTGAAGCTGCCTGAAATGCGGGATGCGGCTGCCGGCCTGGACTTCCAGGGTACTGGCAAGCTGGTGACCCCTATGGGGGCTACCCTTCTGCGCTCCAACGCAGTACCTCCCGGTGTCATCATCGGTCTGGACAGAAACTATGCCCTGGAGGCTATCCGAGGCAGCGACGTTCTGGTGGAGTATGACAAGCTCATCGACCGCCAGCTGGAGCGGGCCGCCATTACCTCCATTTCTGGTTTCTCCAAGATCTTCCAGGACGCCGCCAAGATCCTGTACATGGACTAAGACCGGGGGTGAGGACATGATCGATGAGATTCTCAAGGTGGCCCGGTGTTTTCTGGGCCAGACCCTGACCGATGGCCAGGAGCAGGTCCTGCAGACCCTCTGTGAGGGGGCGGCTGACCAGTGGGAGGCCCGGCTCCTGGACGGACTGACCCCCGAAGACTGCCGGAAGCCCTTTGTTACCGCCTGCGCCTGGACGGCTCTGTCCCGTCTGATCCCTGCTCTGGAGGCGGGGACCTCTGCTCCCACCTCTTTCTCCGCAGGAGATCTGTCGGTCTCAGTGGGGACAGCCGACGAGGACGGTGCCCTTCGGGCTGTCCGTCTGGGCCAACAGGCCGAGGCCATCCTGGCAGACTACACCCGGGATGGGGGCCTGGTCTTTCTGGGGGTGGCAGGATGAGCTATGCAGCGGCCTTTCTGGGTGTGGCATCCCGCCACGGGGAGACCATCACGCTGGAACGGGACGGGGAGGTCCTGGGGACAGGGTTGGCCCTTCTGCGGCCCATCTTTGACCGGAAGGGGCAGTTTCTCCCCGCGGACCTGGGCCTGGAACGCCGGGAACAGGTCCTGTGCATGGCCGAGGCCGCCCTGCCCTTTGCCCCTGCCCCCGGCTGGACGTTGGTCCGGTGTGAGGAGGGGACCTACCGGGTGGTGAACGTTCGTCGGGTGACTGCCGGACAGGAGCTGGTCTACTGGAGGGCCATTCTGGAGCGGGGGGTGGAGGATCTGTGACGACCCTTACTCTGCTCCAAGAGGCCATGACCGACCTTCTCACCGCCCAGGGTATCCCTTCCATGACGGCTTTCCCCAAGGAGGACCGGGTCCGCTGGACCCAGCCTCTGGCGGTGGTGGGGGTGAAGGAGGTGGCCGTGACCTCCGCCGCCTTTGGGGACTGCCTGGGGGACAATGCCCAGGGGGAGATCCTGGGTCAGCAGGCACGGGTGACCTTCCGCCTCACCCTCTACAGTCCCCCTGAGACGGGGGAGGAGGGCTGCCGTCAGCTTCTGGACAGAACCGCCGGGGCCCTCTTTCGGGGCTCTCCCGGGGGCCTTCGATTGGAACAATGGGTCATGGGCGAAACGTCCTTTGACCAGACCAGGGGGATGTTCCGGGCCGACCTCACCGCAACCTATCATGGGATGCTGGCGGCGGTGGTGACCGGCGAGACCTTCTTCCTGGATTTTGCCGTGAAAGGTGGTTTGACCATATGAATGCAGTGACAGTACATGAGCGGCCGGGGGTTTACTCGGCCTATGAAGTCTCCTCGGTGATCCGGTCCGCTAATCGGAGCGGAGTGGCCGCCCTGGCGGCGGTGAGTACCGGGGGCACGGCGGGGGAACTCTACACCCTCACCAGCTACAGCCAGGTGGTGGAGACGTTCGGTCGGGAGGATGCCATGGCTCTCCTGGCAAAACTCCTTCTGGCCAACGGAGCGGCCCGGGTGCTGGCCGTCCCTGTGAAGGATGGGGGAAGCTATGCCGATGCCTTCGCTTTGCTCTCCGCCCAGGAGGGGGTGAAGGTCATGGTGTGCGATAGTGAGGAGCTCACCGTCCACCAGACCCTCCGGGAGGCGGTGGAGGAGGCATCCCAAGTCCGTCGGGAGCGGATCGCGGTGGTTCCCTGCGGGTCCGGGGAGACGGTGACCCAGCTCACCCAGCGGGCCAAGGACCTCAACAGCGAGCGGATGGTCCTCGCCGCACCTGCCGCCCTGGGTGACACCCTGACCGGCGCTCAGGTGGCCGCCGCGGTGGCAGGTGCCATCTGCGGCCAGTCCGACCCTGCCATCCCTCTGGGAGGCGCAGAGCTTCGGGGGATCGACGGCCTGGAGACCCGGTTCGGCGAGGCCGATCTGGACACCCTCATCCAGGGGGGTGTGACCCCCGTGGAGATGACCGCGGGCTCTGCCTGGGTGGTTCGTGGGGTGACCACCCGGACCCAGACCGGGGGTATCCCGGACAGGACCTGGCGGGAACTGACCACCATTCTGGTGGTGGATGATGTGATCCCT
>JAFYPT010000026.1 GCA_017547425.1 Ruminiclostridium sp. | reverse complement strand
AATATCCATGGAAATTGCTCCTTTTCTGTATTATTTCAGTGCTAAACTGTTGTTCAGCAGCAGGGAACTGTAGAGGAAGAGGACGTCCTGGTCCCGAAAGTCCACATACTGTTCCAAGGTGTGGCTGAACACATAGCGCAGGTCCACCAGGGTGATCTTACTGTAGCCCTCCACCAAAAGGGGGGCCAGGGAACTGCCAAAGGAGTCCCGGAAGAGGACCAGTTCCTTCCCAGCGGGGCCCTTGGGATTTTCGATGATCTGGATGCCCTGGGGACCGGACAGGAAGAGGTCGTAGGGGTTCCCCCCAGCGGCCTTTTCCAGGTTGTACATGGGCTGGGTCTGGGGCCGGCCCATCAGGTCGTAGCCCGTCACAGTACATCCATCGATGGTTTCATTGGTAAGATAGCGGATGGTATCCGCCCGCAAAGGGACGGTCAGTTTGGCCGAGTAGGTCCCCCCAAAATCCCCTTCCCAGGTGTTTACCGTGTAGTCGGTCTCCGCCCAGGATTCCATGGCGATGGCCAGATAGGCGGCCGCCTCCCGGATCGCCTCCTGCTTCCAGTGGAGGTCGGTCCGGTAGAAATCCTCCAGACCCATCACCGGGGTCAGGTCCAGGTGGGTCAGGAAGGGGAGTTCGCTTTGGAAGTATCGCCCCATGACCTCGTGGGTCAGAGAACCCTCCCGGAGAAAGGCCTCCTTGGCGGGGACCATGGCAAAGTACAGACGGCAGTCTGTCCCCGCCAGATAGGTGTCGTAGAGATACCGGATCTTATCGACAGCATACCCGGTCATCTGGGGGAGCATGGCTTCCTCCGCCTCCACCAGATGGCCTTGGGTGAGATAGTATTCCTCCCGGGGCGGTTCCCCGGGGCGGTTCAGGTCCAGGGCCAGAGCGGCCGGTCCCGTCAGGGTCAGAACCCCCGCCAGGACCAGCAGGGCCAGCTTACGCAACCCTTAACCCTCCAGGGAGGAGGGGCACATGAGGAAGAAGACGTAGTCCCCGCCCTGGACGGCGATCACTTCCTCGGCCTCGGTGCAGATGTTCCAGCGCAGGTCACAGGACTCCTGGAGGGTCTGGCAGAATTCGCCGCCGTCGGTGCCGTCGGCCAGGTCAAACACATAGCCCAGGAAGGGGATGGTGCTGATGGCAGGGCCGAACATGACGGCCTGGTCGAAGCCGGTGATCTCCACGTTGCCGAAGCCCATGAGGAGGCCGGGCTCCACGGGCATGACCATGGCCTCAAAGGGCAGGTCAGCGGTCACGGTCTCAGCCAGCGCGGTGGCATCGGCGGAACCTTCCACAGCCAAAGGCAGAAAGACATTGGCCAGGTCGGCACTGAGGGTGTCGCCCTCCACCACAGGGACGTCTGCATCCCCGGCGGGTTCGGAGGAGGAACCGCCGCAGGCGGTGAGGGTCAGGATCAGGGCCATAGACAGGGCCAGCAGAGTCAGGAATTTTTTCATGGTTTGTTCTCCTTGGGTGGATTCGTTTTCACGTTATTTTGCCTCCCTCGTCAGAGGGAGCCTCATTCCAAAATTCTTACACGATGGTCTGGTGATACCGCTGGATCATGGCGGCGAACTGGCACCGAAGGGCGTTGCCTTGGGGGTTCAGGGTGCCGTCGCTGTTGCCGGTGATGATGCCGGTCTCGATGGCCCAGATGAAGGGGGCCACCGCCCAGTCGGAAATCAGGCCCAGGTCGGTAAAGGAGCCGGTGCCCTGGATCCAGTCGGGGAAGCTGGGGGTGATGGGGTCTGCCGGCAGTTCAGGAATTTCCGGCAGGGAGGGGGTGGGGACCTCCGGCTCGGGAACAGGGATGATGTTCATTTCGTTGTTTACTACGGTCCGGGGCTGGGGTTCCTCCATGTGCTCGAAGCGGTAGAGGAGGGTCACCAGTTCCTCCCGGGTGACCTTGTCGTTGGGGCGGAAGAGGCCTTCGAAACCCTGGGAGATCCCTTGTTCTGCGGCCCAGGCCACGGCATTGCTGTACCACTGGTCGGCAGGCACATCGGTAAATCCAGCGGGAGCAGAGGGGGCTGGTTCTCCGACGATTCGATAGAGGACGGTGACGGCCATGGCGCGGGTCAGGGTGTTCTGAGGGTCAAAACAGGTTTCACTGACACCGTTCATGAGTCCTTGGAGGGTCACGTATTCCACGGCGTCGCCGTACCAGTCATAGCGGGTCACATCCCGGTAGGGCTGTACGTACTCCTCCTGGGTGATCCAGTTCATGGCTTCGCTGTAAAGCCAGTCATGCCGTCGGACCAGGAAGGATTCCAGGTCTGCCAGCGCAGTGGCATAGCCCGTGGGGGTGGTAGTGGGCCACAGCACATGGTTCATGGCCTGGCTGGCGGAAAGTTCCTGCTGGTAACCGGCAAGGGACTTCAGCTCTCCGGTCTGGGCATCCGGGGCCTGGGAGAGAAGGGTCTCCTCGATGAGGGTGGCCATCTCCTGATACTGCTCCTTTACCGCATCCCGGAAGGAGGGGATGGTCCAAAGATACCAGCTCATTTTGGTCTGACGGGCTGTGGTCTCGGTCGTGTCCAGCTTGTAATCGTACAGATAGCTGCCATAGGCCAGGTCAAAGTCCCACAGGGGTCCGGCATAGAGCTTGTCTTCCCCGGCAGGCTTATAGAAATAGGTGGAAGTTTTGAAGGCATCGATGTTCTGGGTAAGTTCAAACATCAGGTAGCACTGGGCCAGGGAGTCCAGGTCTACATACTCGGTGTAATCCTTGCCGGTGACCGGATGGGTACCGCCGTTTACTACGGCTGTCTCAAAGGCCTGGTAAAATTCGCTGATATACTCTATGGTTTCCTTGGGGGCATACTCAGGGGATTTCACCACCACATAGCAGCCGGTGTCTGTGGTGAACCAGCTTTTTTCTGCCTTGGCTCGGTCTGCATGGTCCAGCTCCAGCAGATAACCGCCGGAGAGATCCTCAGGAGAGGCAAGGCCGGTGACATACTGATATCGGTTGCCGCTGGCGTTGGTCCCATAGGCTACGGAGAGATCATCCATGTCTTCTACCTGGGGGTTCACATCCTCGATGTTCCCTTCCAGGTCCTCCACTGCCACGCGGCCCTCTCCCACCTCAGTCTTTTCGCAGAGGAGATAACTGCCCCGGTACTCCCCGTCGTAGTACAAGTCCACAGGTTTGCTGTTATGGGTGTAGGTCATATCCATGGCCTGGGCCAGGTCGAAGGTGATGGTGTTATGGAGGAGAGTCGGGTCGCAATAATTGGCCAGGAGGATCCAGGTGGACTCGGGGGATTCTCCCGCCTCCAGCAGGTCGAATTTTTCGTCCAGCTTGATCTGATAGGGCTTCTTAGGGTAGGACCAGGTGGAGTTGCCCCGGCCCTTGATCTGCTTCAGGTCCCCGGCGTAGACGGTGGAACCGTCAGCCCGGAGGTAGAGGATCTCGCCCTTGGCCTTATTCTTGTCCTTGTTCTGCTCCACCCATTCCCGGTCTTTGACAGGATCGGCGCTGGTGAGGTAGACGGAGCCGATGTTGGCAGACACCATAACGGTGACCGACAGGCGGTTCCGGCCCTGGCTGAGGGTCGCGCTCCACCTGCCATCGGCAGGAGGCTTGGCAAACAGTGCTGTCAGGTCGAAGGGCTGGCCGCTGGATACCTGGATCGAGGAAGCGGACCCGGATACCACCAGGGGATCCCCAGAGAAGGTCAGGGACAGAGCGGTCAGGTCAGCCGAAGAAGGCAGGAACAGGTAATGGTTCCCGTTTTTCTGCTGGATAGAGACGGCGGTCTCATGGTCGGGGCTGGCCTGCCAGGTGAGGTCCTCCAGGCCATTTCCGGCGGCAGAGGCTCCGGTTATGGTCATGCCCAGGCTGAGCGCCAAGGCAGCAGTGGTCAGAACGACCCTGCGAAGCAGCGTTTTTTTCATGGGTTCCTCCTTCTGCACATGGATGCAGATAAGTATAGATAAGATATTGTATCACAGTTTCCCCACCTATACCATAGACAGTGTATTTTTTCCTGTAAAATCCAGGAGAAACCTCCGCTTTTGGTACAGTTGTGGTTCTGCATTTCCTGCAATAAAAACTTGCAGATTTTGACGATTATTCCCATGGGGCGAAGGTATTCCTGCAAGTTTCGGCAATCCAACAAACGAAATCCATAAGAAAAGGCGGCAAAACCATCGTTTT
>JAFYPT010000184.1 GCA_017547425.1 Ruminiclostridium sp. | reverse complement strand
TGGAGGGAACCTGCATAGGTGACGTAGGAGTCGACGCCTTCCTCGAAGGCCAGGTCGCTCTTGCCGCCCAGGTCGTAGCGCTGCCAGTTACGAGCACGGTTGGAACCCTCGCCCCAGTATTCCTTCACGTATGCGCCGTTGACCATCAGCTTCTGGGTGGGGCTTTCGTCGAAGCGGGCGAAGTAACGGCCCAGCATCAGGAAGTCAGCACCCATGGCCAGAGCCAGAGTCATGTGGAAGTCGAAGACGATGCCGCCGTCGGAGCAGATGGGCACGTAGATGCCGGTCTCCTCGAAGTACTCGTCACGAGCTGCAGCAACCTCGATCAGGGCAGTGGCCTGGCCGCGGCCGATACCCTTGGTCTCACGGGTGATGCAGATGGAGCCGCCGCCGATACCGACCTTAACAAAGTCTGCGCCTGCGTCAGCCAGGTAGCGGAAGCCCTCACGGTCGACCACGTTGCCGGCGCCGATCTTCACGGTGTCGCCGTAACGCTCGCGGACGAAGTCGATGGTCTTCTTCTGCCAGACGGAGTAACCCTCGGAGGAGTCAATGCACAGCACGTCAGCGCCTGCCTCAACCAGAGCGGGAACACGCTCCTCATAGTCCTTGGAGTTGATGCCTGCGCCAACCAGGTAGCGCTTGTCGGAGTCCTGCAGAGCCAGGGGGTTTTCCTTGTGCTCAGAGTAGTCCTTGCGGAAGACGAAGTGCAGCAGACGGTCGTCCTCGTCCACGATGGGCAGAGCGTTCAGCTTATGAGCCCAGATGATGTCGTTTGCTTCCTTCAGGGTGGTGGAAGCGGGTGCGGTGATCAGCTTCTCACGGGGAGTCATAAACTCACGGACGGGAACGTCGGGACCCATGCGGGTGACGCGGTAGTCACGTCCGGTGACGATACCCAGGAGCTTGCCGTTGGGGGTAGCGTCCTCGGTGATGGCCACGGTGGAGAAGCCGTTCTCCTGCTTCAGGCGCAGAACGTCAGCCAGGGTGTCATCGGGGGTCAGGTTGGAAGCACTGACCACGAAGCCGGCCTTGCTGCTCTTGACACGACGGACCATGGCAGCCTCGCTCTCAATGGACTGAGAGCCGAAGATGAAGGACAGGCCGCCCTCCTTAGCCAGAGCGATGGCCAGAGTGTCGTTGGAAACAGCCTGCATGATGGCGGAGACCATGGGGATGTTCAGGCTGATGGGGCACTCCTCCTCACCCTTGCGGTACTTGACCAGGGGAGTCTTCAGGGAAACGTTATCGGGGATGCACTCCTCGGAAGTAAAGCCGGGGACCAGCAGATACTCACTGAAGGTATGGGAGCAATCAGGATAATAGAAAGCCATAGGAAACACCTTCTCCTTTCTTACTTAAAGTACTCAACTGCGGAACGGAAAATCTTCATGTCGTACTCGCCGGGGACGTTGATATACAGACCGGCACCGGTACGCTCGGTGTGACCCATCTTACCAAAGACTCGGCCGTCGGGAGAGGTGATACCTTCCACAGCGTAGGCGGAGTTGTTGGGGTTGAAGCGGATGTCGGCGGTGGGGTTACCGCTCAGATCCACGTACTGGGTAGCGATCTGGCCGTTGGCTGCCAACTTCTGAATCAGTTCCTCGGAAGCCAGGAAGCGGCCCTCGCCGTGGGAGATGGGCACGGTATGGATCTCGCCGGGCTTGGTGTTCATCAGCCAGGGAGACTTATTGGAAGCCACACGGGTCTGGACCAGACGGGACTGGTGACGACCGATGGTATTGTAGGTCAGGGTGGGGCAGTTCTCATCGGTGTCGATGATCTCGCCGTAGGGCACCAGACCCAGCTTGATGAGAGCCTGGAAGCCGTTGCAGACACCCAGCATCAGGCCGTCGCGGTTCTTCAGCAGTTCATGGACCTGATCCTTGATCTTACCGGCACGGAAGAAGGAGGTGATGAACTTTGCGGAGCCGTCGGGCTCGTCGCCGCCGGAGAAGCCGCCGGGGATGAAGACAATCTGGGACTCGCCCAGTTTCTTGGCAATGAGGTCCATGGAAGCAGCGATGTCGGCTGCGTTCTGGTTCTTGATGACCACGATCTCGGGGTCTGCACCGGCGTTGCGCATGGCCTTGGCGGCATCATACTCGCAGTTGGTGCCGGGGAAGACGGGAATCAGAACACGAGGCTTTGCGGACTTGATGAGAGGCTTCTTCCAGCTGTCGGACTCGTAGGTCAGAGCGGGGATCTCCTTCTCGCCCTGGGTGATGTTGCAGGCGTAGATGGGCTCCAGCTTGCCTTCGTATGCGTTCAGCAGATCCTCAGCAGAGATGGTTTCCTCTCTCCAGGACAGGCTGCCGTCAGCCACGGTGACACCCAGAGGCAGACCAACCTTGTCCTTGGTGTCGGTGAGCTCCAGAACGAAGGAGCCATAGGAGTATGCGAACAGCTCATCCAGGGTGCAGCCGTCATCGAACTTCAGGCCGATGCCGTTGCCCAGGGACATCTTCAGAACAGCCTCTGCCACGCCGCCGAAGCCGGGGGTGTATGCGGCCTTGACCTTGCCCTTCTTCATGAGCTTGTTGACGGTCTTGAAGGTCTCCTTCAGGGAGTTTGCGGCGGGCAGGCCGTCGGGACCGTACTCGGGGCACAGCCAGACAACGGGGTTGCCAACTTCCTTGAACTCGGGGGAGACGATGTTCTTGATCTTATCGGTGGTGACCGCAAAGGAGACCAGGGTGGGGGGAACATCCAGCTGCTCAAAGCTGCCGGACATGGAGTCCTTGCCGCCGATGGCTGCGATCTCCAGCTCCTTCTGTGCGCGGAAGGCACCCAGCAGGGCAGCCAGAGGCTGGCCCCAGCGCTTGGCATCCTTGCCCAGCTTCTGGAAGTATTCCTGGAAGCTCAGGTAGGTGTCCTTCAGGTCAGCACCGGTGGCGACCAACTTGGCCACGGACTCGATGACGGCCAGGTAAGCGCCGTGATAGGGGCTCTTCTCGGTGACGTAGGGGTTGTAGCCCCAGGACATCAGGGAGCAGGTATCGGTGTCCTTCTTCTCCACGGAGATCTTGTTGACCATCGCCTGGGTGGGGGTCAGCTGATACTTGCCGCCGAAGGGCATCAGGACGGTGCCGCTGCCGATGGTGGAGTCGAAACGCTCGGACAGGCCGCGCTTGGAGCAAACGTTCAGGTCCTGAGCCAGGTCCAGGTAACCCTTGGTGAAGTCGGTGACCTGATCCTTCAGGATGGACTGAGGCTGTGCGGTGACAGCGTCGATGTGCTTTTCCACACCGTTGGTGTCCAGGAAGGAGCGGGCGATGTCCACGATGTTCTTGCCGTTCCAGGTCATGGTCAGGCGGCCCTTGTCAGTGACCTTTGCCACCACGGTGGACTCCAGGTTCTCGGTGGAGGCCAGTTCCATGAAGCGGGCGGCATCCTTGGCCTCGACCACCACAGCCATTCTCTCCTGAGACTCGGAGATGGCCAGCTCGGTGCCGTCCAGGCCCTCGTACTTCTTGGGCACGGTGTTCAGGTCGATCTCCAGCCCCTCAGCCAGCTCGCCGATGGCGACGGAGACGCCGCCTGCGCCAAAGTCGTTGC
The DNA here is from genome assembly GCA_017547425.1 of Ruminiclostridium sp. Taxonomy (GTDB): domain Bacteria; phylum Bacillota; class Clostridia; order Oscillospirales; family Oscillospiraceae; genus Evtepia. The sequence goes on along the minus strand of JAFYPT010000184.1, from coordinate 1,593 downwards.
AGCGCTTGATCAGGCGGGAAGCCTCGGGGTTGCGGAACAGACGCTGGAGCTTGCGCTCTTCGGGTGCGTTGCCCTTCTGGACCTCAGCACCGCAGGACTCCAGGGACTCCATGGTGTGGGACTTGGAGGAGCCGGTTGCACCGCCGCAGCCGTCACGGCCGGTGCGGCCGCCCAGCAGGATGACCACGTCACCGGGAGCCGGACGCTCACGGCGGACGTTCTCAGCAGGAGCGGCAGCGATGACGGCGCCGATCTCCATGCGCTTGGCTGCATAGCCGGGGTGATAGATCTCATCCACCTGGCCGGTTGCCAGACCGATCTGGTTGCCGTAGGAGCTGTAGCCTGCGGCGGCCTTGGTGACGATGGTGCGCTGGGGCAGCTTGCCTTCCATGGTCTCCTCAATGGGAGTCAGGGGGTCGGCAGCGCCGGTAACACGCATAGCGGAATAGACATAAGAACGGCCGGACAGGGGGTCACGGATGGCACCACCCACGCAGGTAGCTGCGCCGCCGAAGGGCTCGATCTCGGTGGGGTGGTTGTGGGTCTCGTTCTTGAACAGCAGCAGCCAGTCTTCCTTGCCGTCCTCGGTCTCCACCTTGATCTTCACGGTGCAGGCGTTGATCTCCTCGGACTCGTCCAGGCGGGGCATCTTGCCCTGCTTCTTCAGGGACTTGGCCACCAGAGTACCAATGTCCATGAGGTTGATGGGCTTGGTACGCTTGAGCTGCTTGCGCATGGCCAGGTACTCGTCCCAGGTCTGCTGGAGCACGGGATGCTCAAACTCCACGTTGTCGATGGTGGTCAGGAAGGTGGTGTGGCGGCAGTGGTCGGACCAGTAGGTGTCAATGACCTTCAGCTCGGTCATGGTGGGGTCACGATCCTCGGTGCGGAAGTAGTCACGGCAGAAACGCAGGTCGTCCAGGTCCATGGCCAGACCGAAGTCTGCCACCATGGCCTTCAGGCCATCCTCATCCAGGTCACGGAAGCCATCCAGGGTGGCCACGGACTCGGGGATCTCGTAGGTCATGACCAGAGTCTCGAAGGGCTCCAGGGATGCCTCGCGGGATTCCACGGGGTTGATGAGGTACTTCTTGATGGCTGCCACGTCCTCAGCGGTCAGGTTGCCCACCAGCTGATAGACACGGGCGGAGCGGACCAGAGGACGGTCGCCCTGGGACAGGATCTGGATGCACTGAGCGGCGGAGTCTGCACGCTGGTCGAACTGACCAGGCAGATACTCCACAGCAAAGACGATGCCGCCCTCAGGCAGGGTGTCGGTGACCAGGTCCAGCTGGGGCTCAGACAGGATGGTCTTGACGCTGTAATCGAACAGTTCCGGGGTGATGTTTTCCACATCATACCGGTTGAACAACCGCAGGCTCTCCAGAGACTCGATCCGGAGCAGAGTGCGGATATCGCCCAGAAGGGCGTCAGCCTCGGCGGTCAGGCCGGGGCGCTTTTCTACATATACCCGATAAACCATGTTTACTTTACCTCTTCCTTCGCACGCAGAGCTCGAGCGCCGATGTCTCTGCGGCAGTAAGCATTTTCAAATGTCACGTTGGCAGCCTGGGCGTAAGCCTTCTCGATGGC
>JAFYPT010000183.1 GCA_017547425.1 Ruminiclostridium sp. | reverse complement strand
TGCTGGCCGAAAGCCCGGTGAGCCCTAAGATCGTGGCCTGTGTGGTCATCTATCTGGTGCTGGCCTTCCTGCTGCCCGCCATGCTTCGCATCAAAAAGCGGTACTTCACCGCCCTGTGGCTCAAGAGTGTGTACAACCGACTGCTCCTTCTGATCCTGCTGGTCTTCCGCATTGGTCTGGTCCTCTTCCTGGCTATGCTGCCCATCTTCCTGATCTTCCATGTGAGCTCCCTTTGGATGGTCCTGCTGGTGATCCCCGTGGCCTTCCTGGCCCGGAACTCCACCCGCCTGGCCGGTCAGTACCTGGAGTTTGAGGCCCGGTTCCTGGCCAACCTGAACGAACGCCGCCTGGCCAACCACTTCGGGCAGGAGGGTGACGGCGAGATCCACCACTGGCTCACCGAGCAGCTCTACATCATCACCTTGGAGATCCCTGCCCTGTACGTGGGCGGCGGTGTGGCCCTGAAGGACCACGGCTGGGGCAAGCACTACCACGTGAACATTATTAAGATCATCCGGGGCAAGGAGCACCTGAACATCCCCGAAGGCCATGTGACTCTGCTGGCCGGGGACAAGATGGTGGCCATGGGCTCCAAGAAGGACCTGGAAAACTTCTGCTTCAAGCTGGCCGCCGATGGGGTCCACCCCACCAAGGGAGCAAGACTGCGCACCCTGAAGGACTACATCGAGAGCCAGGAGGAAGGTCCTCAGGCCCACCAGCTCCTCTGCTGCGGTGTGGCCCTGGAAAAGGGCATGGCCCAGGAGGGCAAGTCCATCCGGGAATGCGGCATCAAGGAGGATTGGAGCGCCTTCCTCATCGGCCTGGAACGAGACTTGATGCCCATTGCCAACCCCGATAAAAACCTGACCCTTCGCCAGGGCGACCTGCTGTGGGTCATGGGCAGCCAGGAGATGGCCGCCGCCCTGACCCAGCAAGGTCTGTTGGACTAACTTTTTTCCATGTTTCCCAAGTAGAAACGCCTCCCTCAGCTTTGGATGAGGGAGGCGTTTTAGGTTATTCGGGATGGTGTTCTTCCATGGCCTCCACCTCATAGGAAGCCCCCATGCCCTCCCAGGGGAGGTAATGGCTCAGGTCTATGATGCTCTGGGTTTACTGAATGGCCACCCCGCCGTTCTGGTCATACACCCGCAGCTTGGGTTCCTTGTGGCTCCACCCGGACATGCACAGGAAAATTCCTCCCTCATTGGGCAAACGCATATAGTCCACAGTCATGGTGGTCCGGCCCAGCAGGGTAGTCCCCACCCCGGTGGATGCGTTGCCTTCCGTGGTTTCGGGCAGGTAGATGAGGTAGGTCCACAGGGCCTGGTCCCCGCCCTCCTGGCAGGACACCAGCACCTGGATGGTATCGGTGGACTGGTCGCACAGGTCCACCCAATCACCGTGGACGGATCGCAGGTCGTGACGAAGGCGCAGCGCATCCACCTCACTGAGGTAATCGGTGTGGACGCTCCCCGTGACCCCTGTGGCAGAGAACCCAAAGACCAGCAGCGCAAGAAGCAGGATGGGCACCAGGATCACCAGAAGGATGAGCTTGCCGATCCCCTTCTCCTGGGGCCTCACCGGGGGGGTGAAGTCCCGGTCATTCCAGTCCAGGGGGGCAGCACAGTGGGGGCAGACCTGCCAGTCCTTCTCAATGGCCCCGCCACAGCGGCTGCAGGAGGCCTTCAGTTTGGCCCCGCACTGGGGACAGGCGGTGAAGGACTCCTGGATCGGTCCCCCGCACCGGGCACAGGTCCAGTTGGAATAATTGCTACGCACCAACAGGTACACGATAAGGCCCAGGAAACTGGGACACAGCGCGGCGGCAAAGGCCCACAGGAGGGCGTTCATCCCCCGGTCCTTGGCATCCCGGTAGACGAAAACACCCAGAAGCAGGGGCACCACCACAAAAAAGGGCACGATAACCAGCCATAAAGCCACAATACTCATGAGGCAAGCCTCCTCTCTCTTTGATAGATCAGGGCGGCCAAACCGCCCCCGGCAGCAGACAGACACACATAGGCCAGACAAACCATGGCCAGCATGGGTTGGGTGGGAATCAGAATAATCCCCAGGACCACCAAAAGGACCTGGGTGGCCAAGGCAGCCAGGGTCAGGATGAGGGTTTGACGACGGAGCTTTCTCCGCTCCCCTTCCTCCCGCAGCATCCGTTCATTTAGCATGGGAGGCCGATGGGCCGTAAAATCATAGAATGGTGTCATCGTCCAGCACCTCCTTCATCTTGGTTCTGGCCTTGTTCAGCCGGGATTTCACCGTCCCAGGGGGAATCCCCAGCACCTGGGCAGTGGTGTTCACGTCGTTCTCTTCAAAGTAATACAGGATGACCGTCACCCGCAGCTTCTCCGGCAGACCGGCTACCGCCTGGTAGAGTGGGGTGTAGTCGGACGGTGACGGGGCCGGAACAGAGGCCAGCAGGGCTTCCTTCTCCTCCCCGGTCCGAAACCCATGGAAAATGGGACTTCGGGCCAGCCGGCGGAGGGTATTGCGGTAGGTATTCACGCAAATGCGGGTGAGCCAAGGCTCGAAGGGCCGGGCAGGGTCGTATTGGTGGAAATGGGCCAGGGCCTTGAGCCAGGTGTCCTGATACAGGTCCTCTGCGTCCTGTCGGTGGGCGCAGAGGGTCAGGCACAGGCCGAAGAGCCGCTGCCCGTGGGCCTGGATGTATCGGTCCATCCGCTCCCACCTCCTTTCACTTACACATACACCGGAAGAAGAAAAAGGTTCACGTTTCGATTCCAAAAAAGGTTCCCTTGTGCAAAGGGAGCCTTTTCCGTATCCTACAGGCATTCTACCACACCCGCCCGACGTTGACAATTCACAAAACTTATGGCATTATGAAGGCAGACAAACGTCCGTCATACACAGAAAGGAGGCTCCCATGAAGCGACTACTCCCCTTCCTTCTGCTCCTTACCCTCCTCGTTCCCATGACCGCCACGGCAGACACCGGCCCCAAGCCCTCGGTGACTGTGACCTTCCAAGGGCTGGAGGACCCGACCTACTACGTCACCCTCCTGTCGGAACGGGACTCCACTGGGCCCTGGAGCCACAGCCAGAATTACGAAGAGTATTATGGCGATCAGGCAGTCTGGGAAGCCCTTAACAGCTATGAGGACCCTGACGGTTTCTACTTCCTGGGCTGTTATGAGGACTGCTCGGAAACCCACACCTTCTCCTGGACCTACTACCCGCCCCAGGTCTTCAAGGTCCTGGTGTACTTCCCGGAAAGCGACACCTTCGCCGTCACCGACGACACCTATGAGCGGTACGCCTTCCACAGCTATTTCAAGTGTAACGCCGGGGCCGCACCCGAGACCGGTCTGCTGGCCCCCCTCCACAAGGATTACCTCTTTGGAGAGGAAATCCTCTCCTTCCTGGCCCGGGTGGTCATCACCCTGGCTGCTGAAATGGCCCTGGCCTTCGTCTTTGGCTTCCGGGCCAAGGAGCAGCTGAAGGTCATCTTCTGGGCGAACCTGGCTACCCAGGTCATCCTGAACCTGGCCCTGAACCTCATCAACTACAAGTTCGGTGGTTGGGCCTTTGTCTTTGGCTACCTCTGGATGGAGGCTGCCGTCTTCCTCCTGGAAGGTTGGGTCTACGCCGCCACCCTTCGGAAGCTGGACCGGAACCCGGAAGAAAAGCGACACCCCTGGGCCTATGCCTTCACAGCCAACACCATCTCCCTCCTGCTGGGTCTGTTCATCAGCCAGCACATTCCCGGTATTTTCTAACAGAAAGGAACCCCAACCATGAAAAAGAAACTCTTCGTCCTTGTCATCCTCCTGGTGGTCCTGGGCGGCACTGCCCTTTCCCTCCTCACCGCCCCCGACGCCATCGAGGACACCAATGGCCCGGACAACTACAACCTGCAGGTCATCAACGACTTTGATATCATCGACTGCGACATGGGTATGACCGGCGGTATCTCTGTGAAGGAAGACCTGATTGGTTCGGGCATCACCATCTCCTCCAAGGGCTTCACCGGAGTCTACGACATTCTGTGGGCCAACTACATCGGCAAATCCGACATCACCCTGGACCTGACTGCCCTGACCGTCACTGAGGGCAACTTCAAGGCTGTGCTGATGCTGGACGACGAGATCGTGGAGGTCATCCCCTTCAACCAGGAGGACCCCTTCTACTCCTTCCGTCTCGACGATGTAAACGGCCTCTTCGTTCTCCGCCTGGCGGGGGAAAGCGCCGTCTTCCAGTTCAGCATCTCGGAACATGAGTACGAAAGATTTGAGCACCCCTAAACAAGGAAAAGCCCTGACCATCCGGTCAGGGCTTTCCAGAGTGTCAAAAAAACTCGTAGAGTTTCGCCGTCGCAACGGCGAAATAAAGTGAAATACGTTTTCTGGCGCGACATGTGCGTGTCAGAAAACACTTCTCGGCCTGTAAACGTGCGACTGTGCGCCCACAGCGCACAATTCGTGCGCTGCAACAGGCCGCAATTCCCTATGTCGGAAAAGGCTTTGCCTTTTCCGACAGGCTAAAAAGCCCTGACCATCCGGTCAGGGCTTTCAACGTAATCAAAAATCCCAGGTGCAGACGAAACTGTAGATCAGTTCGTCCCCCTCCTGGATCTCCTGAATGGCGGCACTCACCATGAGCATTTCGCCATTCAGGGTATAGGTCCAGCCGGACACGTCGCCGCCGTCCCCGTTGTTCAGGCCGCCGATGCCCTCCACAAAGGGGGGCTCGCCGCTGGTAACCACGGGAAGCTTAGCCTCCTGGCAGGCCCACTGGAGGACCTCCAGGCAGGTGGTACCCTCAGAGACGGTCATCTCCACAGGCTCCAGCATCCAGCCGCTTTCCGGCAGGAGCTCCAGGCTCTCGGGCTTCATGAGGTCGATATTGTCCAGGGCAGGTTGGACGGAGACCCCCACGGTGCAGACGATGGACTCCCTGGTCGGGGAGGAACCGGAGGTGGCGTCTTCCCCCTGGATGGCCGCCATCATGGGCCGCCAGAAGGGCTCGATCAGCAGGACCACCAGAAACACCAGGGCGATGGCAATGTTGCGCTTGGTCTTTTTATCCATGCTTCTTCTCCATTTCCAGCACGGCGGCCTTGGCGGCGGCCTGCTCGGCCTCCTTCTTGCTGCGGCCCTGGCCGGAACCGATGGCCTTGCCGTTGAGAAGAACTTCCATCTCAAAGGTCTTGCAGTGGTCAGGCCCGCTCTCCCCGGTGACCCGGTAGGACAGGACCTGGCCGCTCTCCCGCTGGACCAGCTCCTGAAGGGCGGTCTTGAAGTCCCGGCCGGCCCCGATGCGCTCCTGCTCCTGGTCCAGGATCAGGGCGTGGATGAGCTTGCGGGTCTGGCCGATGCCCCCGTCCAGGTAGACGGCGGCCAGCATGGCCTCCACGGCGTCTGCCAGAATGGAGGGACGGTTCCGTCCGCCGCCCCCGGCTTCCCCCTTGCCCAGGCGCAGATAGCCGCCCAGGTCCAGGCTCTTGGCCACTTCCACCAGGCTGGCCTCGCAGACCAGGGCCGCACGGATGCGGGTCAGGTCACCCTCGGGCAGGTCTTTGCGGGTGCGGTACAGGTGGTCCGCCACCACCAGGCCCAGGATGGAGTCTCCTAAAAATTCCAGTCGCTCGTTGCTGGACAGGCCCTTGTCCCGGTGCTCGTTGGCGTAAGAGCTGTGGGTCAGGGCATTTTCAAGCAGGGTACGGTCCCGGAAGGTATAGCCGATCTTGGCTTCCAGGGTGTGCATGTTCCCCACTCCTTTCCTATTCTCAAAATGCAACCCCCGTCGAAGGACGGGGGTGCTTGTGTTTGTGTTTCTCAGCCGTCCAGGTGCTTGCCCAGGTATTCCACCAGGTCGCCCACGGTCTTGATGTTGGCCATATCCTCCTCGGCCATCTCCTCGATGCCGAACTCGTCCTCCAGAGCCATGGACAGCTCCACCAGGTCCAGGGAATCCACGCCCAGGTCGTCCACGAAGGTTGCTTCCAGGGTGATGGTGTCTTCGTCCACGCCCAGCTGCTCTGCGATAAGTGCCTTCAGTTTATTGAAAATCATAGTAAATGCTCCTTTGCCGTCCGTCCCTGTGGCACGGACTTTCATGTAACATCCTTACTATAGGGAGATTTTTCCTCTCTGTCAATAGAAAAATGGAAAAATCAGTCCTCACCGCCCACAGACAGACGCATGTGTTCCACGTTGGCGGTGATGTCGTCGATGAGGCCGGATTCTGCCATCTCCTTGGCCCGGCAGATGGCATTGTAGATGGCATAGGCATTGGAAGAGCCGTGGGCCTTGATGACAGGCTTGGAAATGCCCACCAGGGCGGTGCCGCCGATCTCGTCAGGGCTAAAGACCTTCTTGAAACTTGCCACGTGATCCTTCACAGTCATGAAGCCCAGCTTGGAAGCCAGACTGGACTTGAACATGGTCTTCATAAAGTTGGCGAACATGATGAGGCCGCCTTCGTAGGTCTTCATGAAGATGTTGCCGGTAAAGCCGTCGGTGACCAGCACGTCCACGCCCCCCAGGATGGCCTCTCTGCCCTCCACATTGCCAATGAAGTTCAGTCGGCCCTCGTCATGGGCCTTCTGGAGGAGCTTGTAAGTCTCCTGCTGGAGGCCCAGGCCCTTGCTCTCCTCCACGCCGTTGTTCAGCAGACCCACCCGGGGATTCTCCAGACCCAGGGTACGCTTGGCATAGAAGTTGCCCATGTAGGCGTACTGCATCAGGTACTCAGGGGTACACTCGGCGGTGGCGCCGCAGTCGATGAGGACGAAACCGCCCTCCTGGGTGGGGACCACAGGGCACATGGCGGCCCGGCGGATGCCCCGGATCCGCTTGACCATAAGGGTAGCGGCGGACAGGAGGGCACCGGTGGAACCAGCGGAGACAAAGGCATCAGCCTCTCCGTCCTTGAGCATCTGCAGGCCCACGGTCATGGAAGAGTCCTTCTTATCCCGAAAAGCCCGGGCGGGGTTGTCATCGTTGGTGATGACCTGGGTGGTGGGGATGTGGGTGATCCCCTGGGGCAGTTCCTTTCGGCCCAGCTCTGCCAGGGCAGACTGGATGGCCTCCGTGGAACCGGTGAGGATCATCTCCACGCCCAGCTTTTCGACGGCCTGGATAGCGCCGTCAACAGGGGCCAGAGGGGCGTGGTCGCCGCCCATGGCGTCCAGAATGATTTTCATAGAGATTCCTTTCTCCGCAGGTTTATGCAAAATCTAACTGTTCCAGAATCTCCAGACCACGCTTGGACAGCTCAGCGTTCTTGTTCCGCTTACCCTTCACCCGGTAGCCCAGGGGGGGCATGATGCCAAAGTTCACGTTCATGGGCTGGAAATTCTCCACAGACTGGTTGCTGATGTACAGGGCCAGGGCACCGATGGCGGTCTCCTGGGGGAAGTCCACGGGGGCCTTGCCCTGGAGGCGGCGGGCCAGTTCCAGAGCGGCCAGACAGCCGGAGGCGGTGGACTCCACATAGCCCTCCACGCCGGTGATCTGACCGGCGAACATGATGCGGGGCTGAGACTTCACCCGGTAGTATCGATCCAGCATCCGGGGGGAATCCAGGTAGGTGTTCCGGTGCATGACGCCATAGCGCAGGTACTCGGCGTTGCGCAGGGCAGGGATCATGGAGAAGACCCGCTTCTGCTCCGGCCAGGTCAGGTGGGTCTGGAAGCCCACGATGTTGTAGATGGTGCCCTCGTCGTTGTCCCGGCGGAGCTGAACCACAGCGTGGGGCTCCTTGCCGGTCTTGGGATCCCGGAGACCTCTTGGCTTCAGGGGGCCGAAGGTAAGGGTCTGCTCGCCTCGGCGGGCCATGACCTCCACGGGCATACAGCCGTCAAAGACCTTCTTGTCCTCGAAACCGTGGAGGGTAGCCTCCTTGGCGGCGCACAGCTCCTTCCAGAACTCCAGGTATTCCTCCTGGCTCATGGGGCAGTTGATGTAGTCGGGGGTGCCCTTGTCGTAGCGAGAGGCGAACCAGGCGCTCTCCATATCCACGCTCTCGTAGGTCACCAGAGGAGCGGCGGCATCGAAGAAGTGCAGGTAGCCGCTCTCAGGGAAGTAGCTGGCGATGGACTGGGCCAGGGCATCGGAGGTGAGAGGACCGGAGGCCAGGATGACCTGACCCACGGCGGGGATCTCGGTGACCTCCCCCTCCACCACTTCAATGAGGGGGTGGTTCCGAATGGCGTCAGTGATGGCCTGGGCAAAGGCGTGACGGTCCACCGCCAAGGCACCGCCGGCGGCCACCCGGTGGTCGTCGGCGCACTGGAGGATGAGGGAGCCCAAGCGGCGGAGCTCCTCCTTCAGCAGACCAACGGCATTTTCCAGTTGGTCGGACCGGAGGGAGTTGGAGCACACCAGCTCACCGAAAAGATCGGTGTGGTGGGCGGGGGTCTTCTTCTGGGGCTTCATCTCGTGGATGGTCACGGGAATTCCCCGCTGGGCCAGCTGCCAGGCAGCCTCACAGCCGGCCAGGCCGGCGCCAATGATGGTCACGCGCTCGCTCATGCTTCCTCCTCCCCGGCCTCTTCTGCGGCCTTTTTCGTGGTCTTTTTAGCCGTCGTCTTTTTGGTGGTTGTTTTCTTGGCTGCGGTCTTTTTAGGCTTCTCTTCACCCTCATCCGCCGCCTTCTTGGTGGTCTTCTTTGCGGCAGTCTTCTTGGGCTTTTCTTCCCCCTCGGCCGCTGCCTTCTTGGTGGTCTTTTTGGCCGCCGTCTTCTTGGCGGGCTTTTCCTCGGTCACTGCCTCGGCAGGTGCTTCTGCGGCCCCCTCGGCGGTCTCGTCGGTCTTTTTCTTACGGAAGCCGCCCCGCTTCTCCTCGGGGACAAAGGCGCCGCAGGCTTCGTTGATGCAGAAGGGCTTCTTAAAGCCTCTGCCGGATTTCTTAAACATGGTCCAGCCACACTCAGGACAACTGTCCTTCACGGGAACGTCCCAGGTCATGAAGTCGCAGACTCGGCCCAGCTTGTCGCCGATGCGCTCACAGCCGTAGTAGGTGTAGCCGTTGCGGGAGGTCTTCTTCAGCAGACGGCTGCCGCACTTGACGCACTTGCCGGGCATCTCGATAACCAGGGGCTTGGTGAAGGTACACTCCGGGAAGCCGGGGCAGGCCAGGAATCGGCCAAATCGGCCGGACTTAACCACCATCTGCTTGCCGCAGAGGTCGCAGATCTCCTCGGAGAGTTCATCGGGGACCTTGATGCGGATGCCCTCCAGGTCGGCCTCGGCCTTTTCCAGCTCCTTCTGGAAGCCGCCGTAGAAATCGTTGAGAACGTCCTTCCAGTACTCCTCGCCGCTTTCCACCTTGTCCAGGCGGTTCTCCATGGAGGCGGTGAAGTCGTAGTCGGCCACGTCGTGGAACTTGTCTTTCATCAGGTCGGTGACCACCTCCCCCAGAGGGGTAGTGTGGAGGTACTTGCCGTCCTTGACCACGTACTCACGGGCCATGATGGTAGAGATGGTGGGGGCGTAGGTGGAGGGTCGGCCGATGCCCTTTTCCTCCAGGGCCCGGATGAGGGTGGCCTCGGTGTACCGGGTGGGGGGCTGGGTGAACTTCTGCTCGGGGTTGGTGTTGGCACAACGAACCACTTCCCCCTCCTGCAGGTTGGGCAGGGGGCTGGTGATCTCGTTGGTTTCCTCGTCCTTGCCCTCCTCGTAGACCGCCAGGAAGCCGGGGAACTTCACCTCGGATCGGCTGGTCTTGAAGAGATAGCCGGCGCTCTCCACCTCGATGCCCACGCTGTCGTAGATGGCGGAGGCCATCTGGCTGGCCAGGAAACGGCTCCAGATGAGCTTATAGAGGCGGAACTGCTCGGCGGTCAGGTCCTTCTTCACCATCTCGGGGGTAAACTCCACGTTGGAGGGGCGGATGGCTTCGTGGGCGTCCTGGGCGCCCGCCTTGGTCTTGAAGCGGCGGGGGGTGTCGGGGAGGTACTTCTCGCCGTAGCGGACCCCGGCAAACTGCCGGGCGGCGGCAATGGCATCCTCGGAAATACGCAGGGAGTCGGTACGCATGTAGGTGATCAGACCCACGGTGCCCTCCCCCTCGATGTCCACACCTTCATACAGCTGCTGGGCGATGGACATGGTCCGGCGGGGGCTCATGTTCAGCTTGCGGCTGGCCTCCTGCTGAAGGGAGCTGGTAATGAAGGGGGGCGCGGGAGAACGGCTCTTGTCCTGACGCTTGATGTTGCTGACGGTAAAGGGGGAATCCTGGATGGCAGTGAGGACCTCATCCACCTGCTCTTTGGACTTGAGCTCCATCTTCTTGTCCCGACCCCAGAACTGGGTCTTGAAGGAACCCAGGTTGGGGGCGATGCGATCCAGATGGGCCTCCAGGGTCCAGTATTCCTCGGGAACGAAGGCCCGGATCTCGGCCTCCCGCTCGGCCACCAGACGGGTGGCCACGGACTGGACACGGCCTGCGGAGAGGCCTCTGCGGATCTTCTTCCACAGAAGGGGGGAGAGCTGATAGCCCACCACCCGGTCCAGGATCCGTCGGGCCTGCTGGGCATCCACCAGGTTCTGGTCGATGTCACGGGGGGCTGCGATGCTCTCGGTGACCACCTTCTTGGTGATCTCATTGAAGGTGACTCGCTGGGTCTTGCCGTCGGGCAGCTCCAACAGCTCTTTCAGGTGCCAGGAAATGGCTTCGCCTTCCCGGTCCGGGTCAGTGGCCAGGTACACCTGCTGGCTGCCTTTGGCGGCCTTTTTCAGCTCAGCGATGGTCTCCTCCTTTCCTTTGATGGGCTGGTAGCTGGGCTCGAAGCCGTTTTCCAGGTCCACGCCCATTTTGCTCTTGGGCAGATCACGGACGTGTCCCATAGAGGCCAGGACCTTATAGTCCGGGCCCAGATATTTACCGATGGTCTTTGCCTTGGCCGGTGACTCCACGATCACCAGATTCGTCTTTGCCACGTTGTACCTCACTTACTTTCATGCATCCACATGGGGATGGTCGCTTACTCTTTCAATAACACTTGGGTGGTGAACCGCTTGCCGGTCCCCTCCCCTACCAGCCGCCGGATCTGAAGCAGTGTCAGAGCCGACAGGATCCGTCGGGCGGGGATGCCGGTGGCTTCCGTCAGGTCGTCGGGGGTAAGGGCCCCGCGGGCCTGCAGGGTGCGCAGGATGGCGGCCTCGTCGTCGGTAAAGGCCTCCGGTTCCTGGCGCAGATCCACCACAAGAAGGTCTGCCTCCTGGGGCTTTTCGGGCACCCGGGCAGTGTTTTTCACCGCCCCCTGGGGGACGGGTTCCGGTTTGGGTTTGGCAGGCTCCGGATTCAGTCTGGCCTCCTCCGCCTCCTGGGGCAGAGGCTGCCTCGGTTGGAGCTTTGCCGGATAGAGGAACTGATATTCCTCCAGAATATCCCAGGCGTCCTGGATGAGCATGGC
>JAFYPT010000182.1 GCA_017547425.1 Ruminiclostridium sp. | reverse complement strand
GGTCCTGGGGGTCCGGTTTGGGGACAAGACCTACACCACCGACGTGGGCTCCACCATGGAGTACGCCCGGATGCCCCTCCTCCTGGAGGAAGGGGTGGTCCAGGAGGACGGCTCCTGCTGGTACCGCTACGACCGTGACCCCATCTACGGCTGGGTCCAGATGCAGCAAAAGCCCGGGCTGGACTGGGCCCCCGTTCTGGGCTTTACGGAAGAGCCCCAGTTGGATGTGGATTTCGTTACGCCCCTGTATTGGTTTGAACACCACCCGGCCTCCAATATGAACAAGGTCCCCCGGGTGTCCTACTATACGGAGGACGGCATCATTGCCGTCCGGGCTGCTGCCGGGGCCACCATGACCCGACGTCTCATCGAGCGGGCGGGCATCATCCAGACGGCGGTGGATATCACCAGCGTGGAGCAGGAAAAGAAGCTCATTCGGGAGCTGTTTGATTTGCCCACCGATTACTGATTTTGCGAGAATTTTCCGCCGGGAATGAGGGAAGCATCCCGGAAGAGAGCCTGGGCGGCATGGGTATAGTCGTCCAGGTTCTTTGCTTTTCGGATGGCTTTCAGGGGCTTTTCGGCCCCCTGGAACATAGAGCCCATATAGAACCAGATCTCCTTCATCTTGCCCAGTACCGGTCGGTCTCCGAAGAGTCGCTGACGGTAATCTTCCAGCAGACGGTCGTGGAAGGTGAGAAGTTCTGCCTGGGTCAGGGCAGGGCCGCCTTTCAGTTCCCGGGCGAGAGCGGGATTGGCCACCAGACCCCGACCGGCCATTACGTGGGTGATGGTGGGGAAGGCGGCGACAAGGTCCCGGCAATCCTGAGCGGAGTTCAGGTCGCCGTTGTAGCACAGGGGAATCTTGGCCTGCTCCACGGCATAGCGGAAGGTTTCCATGCGAACCTCTCCTTTATAGAAGTCCTTGCGGACCCGGGGGTGGATAGTCAGCTCGTGAATGGGGTAGCGGTTATAGATGTCCAAGATGGTGGCCCATTCCTCGGGGGATTCGGCGCCCACCCGGGTTTTCACGGAGATGTTGATGTCCAGACGGGCGGAAAAGATCTGGTCGAAGAATCGGTCCATCTCCTGGGGCTGGGTTAGGAAGCCGGAGCCTCTCTTTTTGGAGAAGACCGTGCCGGAGGGACAGCCCAGGTTCAGGTTTACTTCCTGGTAGCCTATGTCCTGGAGAAGCTGGGCGGCGGGGAGAAAGGCATCGGCCTGGTTGGTGAGAAGCTGGGGTATCACCGGAATGCCCTGGTTGTTTTCGGGGAGCATATCGGTGAGGCCTCGTCCGGCCAGAGGGGAGTCCACCGTGGGAGTCCAAAAGGGGGTATAGTAAGAATCTACCCCGGAGAACATCTCGTGGTGGAGGGCGCGAAAGGCCCAGTTGGTGATGCCTTCCAGGGGGGCGTAAGAAATGATCATAGGTACCTCCTGCGGGTGGAATTGCATAGGATATACTAATATTATATCGGGCATCGCCCCGGATGAAAAGAGGAAATCCATCGGTTTGCTTGTCAAATGGGGAAAAAACCGATATAATAAATACAGAAACCATTACATCCCATCAAGGAGGTACACACATATGGCAGACTGGAAGAATCTGAGCAATAAGGCCAAGAACCTGACCTATGTCGGTCTGGGTAAGGCCAAGGAGCTGGGCGAGACCGCCAAGCTGAACCTGGATAACATCTCCGAGGAGGAGAACAAGAAGCGCATCTACGCCGAGATCGGCAAGCGTTACGTTCTGGAGAACCCCGTGGCAGAGGAGGGCTTTGCCGACCTCTACCGTCAGCTGGAGGAGATCGAGGAGCGTATCCGCGCCAACAAGGCAAGACTGGAAGAATTGAAGTAAAGGACAACAGGCAGCGCGGTTATCGCCGTGCTGCCTGTTCTGCGTTGAGGAGAAAAACCTGAGCCTCGCAGAGTTTCGCCTTGAAAAGGCGAAATAAAATCGGATATGTTTTCCGGCGCGACATGTGCGTGCCGGAAAACTCTTCTCGGACTGCCAGTGTGTCCGTCGGGCGCGCGCAGCAGGCCGCAAAAAACAAAAATGAGTGCATCCAACGGATGCACTCATTTTTCATAAGTCAGATAATGCGGCGGGCGCCCAGATAGTAATCGGAATCGTAGTAGCTGGAGTACAGACTGTCGATCTTGACGCCGCTTTCGGGGGTGGAGGCGTGAATGAACTTGCCTTCGCCGATGTACAGACCCACGTGGGTGGGATAGGAACCGTTCTTGGAGAAGAACACCAGGTCGCCCAGCTGGAGCTCAGCCTTCAGGACTGCGGTGCCGTTGTTGATCTGGTCTCTGGAGGAGCGGTACAGGCTGTAGCCAAACTGCTTGTACACATACCAGGTCAGGCCGGAGCAGTCGAAGGAGGTGGGGCCTTCATTGCCGTACACATAGGGATAACCCTTAAACTGCAGGGCGTAGTCCACGATGCGCTGGGCCAGCTCGCCGTCGAAGGACTCGGGGGGAGCGATGGTGCCAATCTCGCTGCCGATCTCGCTGTCGGGAGCGGGAGAGGTCAGGGTGCCGTTCTGATCCTTTTCCAGGATGTAGTCGGCAGAGACATAACCGGTGCGGCCATTGTAGTTGATCTGATACCAGCCGTTGGTCTTGCCAGTGATGGCGTACTGGGTGCCGTCAGAAACGGTAGCCAGGATGGGATAATTGGTGCCGGGGCCCTGTCGGACGCGGAGACCGGAGCCCTGGGCGGACACGTAGCCGTAAATGGTGTTGGTGGGGCACTGGGTGTCCACGGTGGCGGAGGTCTTGCTGCCGGACTCGTCCTGATAGGTCACTTCCACGGAGCCGGTGGCATCCTCGGGGGTGACGGTCACAGCGGTGTCGGCTGCGGTGACGGTCTGGGCGGCGGAGACCACGCCGGTGGTGTTTTCCACGCGGATGGCGGTGGTGGTGTTGTCGGTGGGGGCTGCCAGTGCGGAAACGGACAGCAGAGTGGAGGCCAGCAGGGTGCAGGCCAGGACACGGGAAAGTGCGTTCATTTTCTTCATACGGGCCACCCTCAACGTGCGGAGAGGGCTCTGTTCAGCCAGACGGTTGCGATGTCGATGGCGGAATACAGGCTGTCTTTCTCACTGCGCTTGATCACACGGTCGCGACCCTTAAGGTCGGGGTCGGTGAGCTGGAGCTGGACGCTGACCTTGCTGGCCACGTCCATGTCACCCACGGGCTTGGTCTCCAGGATCTGGAGCTGGATGATGTGGGAATCGGTCATATTGCCGTAGTAGAGGATGTTATCCTTCCGGCGCAGAGGACGGCCCTTATAGGACAGTGGTGCTTTTTCGTTTGCCATAAAGTAACCTCCGATTTCGTAATATTTTGTACGCAAAACTCCCGGGGGAGCGCTATAGACGAAAAGGGAACATATATCCCCTCATACTAATGTAACCAAATTGTAACACATGAATCCGAATGTGTCAATTCCTATTCTGTAAATAATATTTGAACAGGCCGGGAAAAGGGACAGAAAGCAGGGTTAGGCCCTTGACAGACAGGGTAGAATAGGGCTAAAATAAACTGCTAAGGAAGTCTGACCGAAAGGAGGTGCCCACCGTGGCAGGAGAAAAGATCAAACCCATCGCCAAAAACAGTAAGGCCTTTCACGACTATTTCGTGGAGGACAAATATGAGGCGGGCATCGAGCTGGCCGGTACAGAGGTCAAGTCCATCCGCATGGGTCAGGTGAACCTGAAGGATTCTTTCTGCACCATCAAGGATGGGCAGATGACCCTGAACAACATGCATGTGAGCCCCTATGAAAAGGGCAATATCTTCAACCGGGAGCCTCGCCGTCCCCGCCGTCTGCTTATGCACAAGCGGGAGATCATGAAGCTCTTTGGCAAGATCAAGCAGGACGGCTACACTCTGGTCCCCCTGAGCCTTTATCTGAAAGGTCCCCGGGTGAAGGTGGAAATCGGCCTGTGCAAGGGCAAAAAGCTCTATGACAAGCGTGAGGCCGCTGCCAAGAAGGACGCCAAGCGCGAAATGGACCGGGCCCTCAAGCAGAGATAAACTTTTCCGCGATGCGGAACTACATATTATCTAAGGAGAAAACATACTATGGCACAGAATCCTATCGTTACCATTGAGATGGAAAACGGCGGCAAGATCGTCGCTGAGCTGTACCCCGAAGTGGCACCCATCTCCGTCAACAACTTCATCAGCCTCATCAACAAGGGCTTCTATGACGGCATCATCTTCCACCGTGTCATCTCCGGTTTCATGATCCAGGGCGGCGACCCCCAGGGCACCGGCATGGGCGGCCCCGGCTACTGCATCAAGGGCGAGTTCGCTCAGAACGGCGTGAAGAACGACCTGAGCCACAAGCGCGGCGTTCTGTCCATGGCTCGTACCATGGTTCCCAACTCCGCAGGCAGCCAGTTCTTCATCATGCACGCAGACGGCGACTTCCTGGATGGCCAGTACGCTGCTTTCGGCGCAGTCACCGAGGGTATGGACGTTGTGGACGCCATCGCTGCTGTGAAGACCGACCGCATGGATAAGCCCAAGGATCCCCAGCGCATGAAGAAGGTCACCGTGGAGACCTTCGGTGTGGACTATCCCGAACCCGAGAAGATGTAATTGCAGCGAAGCTGCTTCCGCTTCCCGATTTCCCGACCGCAGTCGGGAAATGAATTGAAATCATCTTTTTGCCGGCTTCGCCGGTGAAAAGATTCTTCTCAGCTTGCAAACGTGCGGCCCGTAAGGGCCGTGCGCTGCAGCAAGCTGCAATCCCTCACTTTTTGAATGGCGACACCTGCTGGTCAGGGTTTCTTTTCCCTTTGTTCGCCATTCAAAAAGTCTGACATTTGGGGGCGTACTGGTTTCGACGGGGACATGGGGGCAGGAATAGCGGGCGGATGTGCCTGACATCCTTAAAACGGGCACCTTATAAATTAAAGAACAACAATAGAACTGTTCTCGCCGCTGCTTAATAGCGGCCGTCCACCCCAGAAGGACCACGAGCTGGGCTTGGGCGTGACCTGAGTGGTGCACGTGACCGGGGTAAGCTTTGCCCCCGGCATGACAAATGAAGCTACTGAGCCATGAAGCATGACGGCTTGCGTCATGGCGAGGGAATGCAAAGAACCGTCTGCGCCCGGAGAAGTTCCTGAGGAAGTGTTTTCGGACGGGGGTTCGACTCCCCCCGCCTCCACCAAAAAGTACCCGACCCGTTTTTACGGGTCGGGTATTTTTTATGAGAAGGAGGGAGTCGAACCCTGAGAGGGCTGCGAGAGAAAAGAAAAACAGTCCGGTGGACTGTTTTTCCGCGAGCAGGTGCGCAGGCGGGGACCCGAGGCTCTGCCGCAGGGTCGCCAAGCAGGTAAGGCGCGAAGCGGCTTTCTTCCCCCGCCTCCACCAAAACTCGGTATCCCTTTTTTGAGGGATGCCGAGTTTTACTTATTCACAGTTCTCCTTCATTTTTCACAAATGTCAATGTTAGATTTTGGAATGTTACTGGCGATGAAAAGAATTGACCCCGTTTGCATTACGCTGTATAATTGTATCGTGGCATGCTGTGCGGAACTTTTCTGCGGATCATGCCTGGACGTTGATTGACAATGCATAAACTCTATGATATAATAATTCGATTTTGTGAGGAAATGTTTTTGGTCCTCCAAATCCGGCTTGTAAATTAGAGTACGGCATTTTGGCAGAAAGGAAATTGCTATGACTATGAACACGGCTGCAAATGTGATCTCCGCTTCCTTGGGCGTTCCTTTTGTTGACGGTATTCGTGTTTCTATTTCTGCTTTTTATTTTTCTTTTGCTTTTCCTGGTTTCTGAGATGTGTATTTCCATTTCAGGAAGCCGGGATTTTTTTGTAAGAGAGCATAACAAGTAAAACCATCAAAGTTTGATTTTAGATAGAATTCAAGTGATTTAGGAGGATGTTTTTATGGCTAAGAGAACAGATATCAAGAAGATTCTGATCATCGGCTCCGGTCCCATCGTCATCGGTCAGGCCGCTGAGTTCGACTATGCAGGCACCCAGGCCTGTCTGGCCCTGAAGGAAGAGGGTTACGAAGTTGTTCTGTGCAACTCCAACCCCGCCACCATTATGACCGATACCATCATTGCCGATAAGGTCTACATGGAGCCTCTGACCCTGGAATATGTGGCAAAAATCATCCGCTATGAGCGTCCTGATGCGATCATTCCCGGCCTGGGCGGCCAGACCGGCCTGAACCTGGCCATGCAGCTGGAGAAGAAGGGCGTTCTGAAGGAGTGCCGTGTGAAGCTGCTGGGTACTTCCAGCGAATCCATCGAGCGTGCCGAGGACCGTGAGCTGTTCAAGCAGATGTGCGAGTCCATCGGCGAGCCCGTCATCCCCTCCGAGATCACCTACTCCCTGGACGAGGCCAAGGAAGCTGCCAAGCGCATCGGCTACCCCGTGGTCCTGCGTCCCGCCTTCACCCTGGGCGGCACCGGCGGCGGCTTCGCTTACAACGAAGAGGAGCTGGTGGAAGTCGGCCTGAACGCCTTCAAGCTCTCTCCTGTCAATCAGGTCCTCATTGAAAAGTCTGTAAAGGGCTACAAGGAAATCGAGTTCGAGGTCATGCGTGACTCCAACGACCATGCCATCACCATCTGCGGCATGGAGAACATCGATCCCGTTGGCGTCCACACCGGCGACTCCTGCGTGGTGGCTCCCATCATGACCCTGTCCAAGGAAGACGAGAAGATGCTCAATGACTCCGCCATCAAGATCATTCGCGAGCTGAAGATCGAAGGCGGCTGCAACGTCCAGTATGCTCTGAACCCCCACACCTCCGAGTACTACCTCATTGAGGTCAACCCCCGTGTCTCCCGCTCCTCCGCACTGGCTTCCAAGGCTTCCGGCTACCCCATCGCCAAGGTCACCGCAAAAATCGCTGTGGGCATGGCTCTGGAAGAGATCTCCATTGCCAACACCAACGCTGCCTTCGAGCCCAGACTGGACTACGTCATCGCCAAGCTGCCCCGCTTCCCCTTCGACAAGTTCGCTTCCGCCAGCAACAAGCTGGGCACCCAGATGAAGGCAACCGGCGAGGTCATGGGCATCGGCTCCAACCTGGAAGAGGCTCTGCTGAAGGGTGCACGTTCCCTGGAGATTGGTGCAAACCACCTGCACCTGCCCAAGTTCGACAACATGAGCGTGGACGAACTGCTGGAGTACATCACCGAGTTCCGTTCCGACAATCTCTTTGCTATCGCTGAGCTGATCTACCACGGCATCTCCCTGGAGAAGATCCACGAGATCACCCAGATCACCCCCTACTTCCTCCAGGCCATCAAGAACATCATCGACATGGAAGAGACCCTCCGGGTCAAGAAGGACGTGGAGACTCTGGCTGCCGCCAAGAAGATGGGCATCAGCGACAAGTTCATCGCCTACCTGTGGAAGTGCAACGAGCTGGAAGTCTACAACATGCGTAAGGAGAACAACCTGTTCCCCGTCTTCAAGATGGTGGACACCTGCCACACCAACGCATACATCCCCTACTTCTACTCCTCCTACACCGGTGAGAACGCTTCCCGTCTGACCGACAAGAAGAAGATCATCGTGCTGGGTGCCGGTCCCATTCGTATCGGCCAGGGTGTTGAGTTCGACTACTCCACCGTCCACGCCGTCATGACCATCAAGAACGCCGGTTACGAGGCCATCATCATCAACAACAACCCCGAGACCGTCTCTACCGACTACACCACCGCCGACAAGCTGTACTTCGAGCCTCTGACCCCCGAAGATGTCATGAACATCGTGGAGTTTGAAAAGCCCGAGGGTGTCATCGCCTCTCTGGGCGGCCAGACCGCCATCAACCTGGCCCAGCCCCTGTTCGACCGGGGTGTGAAGATCATCGGCACCGACTGCGAAGCTATCGACCGCGCCGAGGACCGTGAACTGTTTGAAAACCTGCTCAACGAGCTGAACATCCCCCGCGCCAAGGGCAAGGCTGTTACCAATATGGACGACGGTGTCGCTGCAGCTGCTGAGATCGGCTATCCCGTTCTGGTTCGTCCTTCCTTCGTTCTGGGTGGCCGCGCCATGCAGATCGTGGCCAACGAGGAGCAGCTGCGCCACTACCTGAGAACCGCCGTTGAGATCGACGAGGACAAGCCCGTTCTGGTTGACAAGTACATCCAGGGCCGTGAGGTGGAGATCGACGCCATCTGCGACGGCCGCGACGTCTTTGTTCCCGGCATCATGGAGCTGGTGGAGCGCACCGGCGTCCACTCCGGCGACTCTCACTCCGTCTATCCTCCCTTCTCCATCTCCAACAAGGTCAAGGGTATCATCCTGCAGTACGCCAAGAAGCTGGGTCTGGGCATCGGCATCGTGGG